>NZ_JBHWPL010000112.1:0-5323 GCF_043424875.1 Trueperella sp.
AGTCTCAGGGCGCTTTGGCGGGGGCGATCGTCGTCGTTACTCACTGGACGACGTACTATTCGGTTTCATTTCCGCCAGACGACCTGCCCCTGGGACTCCTAGCCGCCAAGCGGCGTACCGTTCGGGTTCATTTCCGCCCGACGACGTTCCCCTGGCATTTCTGCGCCGATGGACGGCGTACTATTCGGGTTGGTTTTCGCCAGGCGGCGTACCAATCGGAGAAGGGCGTACCTAACGAGGGGGTTACGAACCCGTTTAGTACGCCGCCTAGGTTGCGCTGACCCGTTTAGTACGCCGACTAGGTTGCGCTGACCCGTTTAGTACGCCGACTAGTGCACGGCTACGGCGTTGGGGGCTTTGACTGGGGTTATGGATGGGTTGTGGTTGCTAGGCGGCGTACCGTTCGGGTTGTTCGGCTGCTGGCGGGGGGGTTATGGATGGGTTTGTGGTTGCCAGGCGGGGAATCTCGCTGAGGGGTGAAAGACTGACTGCGCAGGTCTGCGATTGTTAGCGTGAGCACTACAGACATAAAGGAGATAAGTAATGGGATTTACTAAGAAGCTTGTTGGCACGGGCATCGCCACGGCCGTCACCGCAACCATCGGCACGCTTGCCACGGACCCGGATACGGCGTGGTACAAGACGCGCAGGAAGCCTGATTGGCAGCCGCCCAACGAGGTCTTCCCCGTGGCGTGGACGGCACTGTACGCCACGATTGCTGGAGCAACGGCAAAGGTGTTCGCTGATCTGGACAAGCAAGAAGATCGCGCGCTGACCAACGCGCGACGCGACGAAATCCAGAAGGAGCGCAGCGCGTTCAAGCGTAGCCTCGGCCTGAATCTTGCGTTGAACGCCGGATGGTCCATCCTGTTCTGGCAGGGTCGCAACGCCACAGTGACAGCCGTCGAGTCAACTGCACTTGCCGTGTCCTCGGCATGCCTGGCTCGCCGCGCAGGAAAGGTCTCGACTGGTGCAGGCCTCGCCCTTGTCCCCTACGCCGCATGGACGACGTTCGCCGCGGCGTTAACGGGCAAGATCGCCCAGCTCAACGAGTAATTTCGCAACGTTTCATGGCAGGCTCGGCATCTCGCCGGGGCTGCCATTTTTATGCCATGACCTCGCCAGCCTTCGCGATCGCTCCGATCGCAATGCCCGCCCACATCAGCGCCCACAGCATCGACATGAACGTGCCGATAATAAACAGCTCGCCCACGCGAGCACTGTTGTCATTCTTCAGTTCGGGATAGCGCCCGAGGCCCTTGACCGCGAGAACCATCGCGATCCCCGCAGGCTGACCGGTCACAACGCAGACATAGGTGGCAAGCCGCTCCAAGATCCCGATCCATCGCCCTCCGGGTAGCGCTTTCTGCGCGGATAGCAGCGACGGGCGCGCGGACTGACCTCCCGGGTCAATGCGCTGCAAGAACGCGCGGATGAGCCTGTTTCCGGACATCGCTCCAAGCCCAGCGAGGCCATAGGCCAAGATCTGCACGATCAGCATCGCACCCTCCTTTAGAAAAACCTTTCACAACTCACTAGATTCAGGTATTATCTAAATATGGTGGATATGAAGATAAACCCTGAACTGGTGGCCGTCGTCGGAGATCTCGTCGCCTCGCGCGGATCCGCCCGCAAAGCCACCCACAGCGCGCTCATGGACGCGCTCGAGACCCTGCCCACCGGCGTCGTGCCCCTCGCCCCCACGGTGGGAGACGAAATTCAGGGCGTCTTCGCCACGTTGGCCGAATCGATCAAAGCGACTCATCTCCTTCGCCTTCATATGCTCTCACACGGCTCCGACATTCGATTCGGCATCGGGACCGGCTACATCGAAGAGATCGGCGACGGCATTCAGGACGGCTCGGCGTGGTGGAACGCCCGGATGGCCCTCGAGCAGGTCGAGGAGCTCGCCGGCACCTCCGGCTGGTCCGGCATTCGCACGGGAATCAACGACGACGATCCCCGGCTCGCGCCCTCACTGCACCTTATCGACGCGGCGCTGTCCAAGCTCAAGCCCGGCGCCGCGGGCACCCTACTCGGTCTTGTCACCGACGAGTCGAATCAGGAGACGGCGGCCGCGCTCGGGATTAGTCCGTCCGCGAACTCGCAGCGCATCCAGTCCAATGACCTGCGGCCGCTGGCCGCGGCCATGACGGCCCACTGGCCCGAGGCCTAGTCGTTCGAACGCCACCAGGTGTCGTTGACTTCCACCGGGGTCGTGCGCTTGTGGCGCCCGCGCACCCACTTCAGTTCAATGTTGGCGGCGGCGCGGTCAGAAATCTGCTTGCCTTCGAGGTAGTCATCGATCTCGTCGTAGGTCACGCCGAGTTCGTCCTCGTCGGTGCGAAGTGGCTGGCCGTCAAGCAGATCGGCGGTCGGCACCTTTTGCCATAGCGGATCGGGCGCGCCGAGATGCTGCAGGATCGACTTGATCTGGCGCTTGTTCAGACCAGAGAGCGGGAGCAGGTCGGCCGCGCCGTCGCCGAACTTGGTGAAGTATCCGGTGACGTTCTCGGCGCCGTGGTCGGAGCCCAGCACGAGCAAATTGTTGTCGCCAGCGATCGCGTACTGCGCAATCATGCGCATGCGAGCCTTGACGTTGCCCTTGTTATAGTCGGTGATCTCCGTGCCCATGCCCTGCGCATAGGAGTCGGCCAGCCCGTCGGTCGCATCCTTAATGTTGATCGTGACTTCACGTTCGCCTGCCACCCAGTCCATCGCGGCGGCGGCGTCGGCCTCGTCAACCTGAACGCCATGGGGCAGGCGCACGGCAACGAACGTGGCCTCGTGCCCGTCGGCCTTGAGCTTGTCGACAGCGAGCTGCGCGAGTCGGCCTGCAAGCGTGGAGTCCACTCCCCCGGAAATGCCGAGCACGAATCCCCTCGTGTGGGTTGCCAGCATGTAGTCGCAGAGGAACTGGACGCGCCTCTCAACCTCCTGAGCCGGGTCAATCTCCGGCTTCACGCCCGTCGATTCGATGATTTCTTGCTGAAACTCGTGAACATACATGGTCACAGTCTACGGGCCGGGCGCCGCGGTTAGGGATGAGGCCGCCACGCGTCGCCGTCGTAGAACGAAAACCAGTTCGTCATGAGCGAGGAGCGCTCGAAACCAAGCTTCTCGTTGACCGCCCACATCGCCTCATTTTCTTCCGCGTTCTCCGTTTCGACCACCTCAATGTTCGGCAGGTGATCAATCGCGTGCACGTACGTGACGGCCTTGACGTACGTCGCCAGCCCGGCTCCGCGATGATCCGGCGACACCCACGTCCATTCCTGGTAGGCGCGCCGGCCACCCACCTTGTACTCCAGACCAGTTCCAGCGACGACGACGCCACTCGCCTTCTCGTGAATGAGGACGCTGATGCCATCGGTCAGGCGGTCAAGGGCGCGATCGAATTCCGATCGCAGTTGCTCGGGCGTGCGCTGGATGCGATCCGCGTTCTCGCCTTGGGGATAGTCCTGCTCGAACGCGTTGCGAGCCTCGGCCAAAGCGCTGAGGGCCTCGTCGTCGAGGGTGTATGAATGGACGCGGACCTCGACGTCGCCGCCCAGGCGCTCACGTCCGAGTCGTTCCAGCTCGCGCAGCTTGCGTACCTTCTCGGCATTGGTGAGATCCAGCGACGACGAATTCTCCACCAGTTCGAGCCGGTAATCCAGCGCTGTCAGGAAAGCAGCGCCGGTATCTCCCGAGGCCACGGAACCTGCCCCCTGTTTCGGCGTGATGGGCTCGCCGGCCGCATCCGGATCCCCCGGCGCCCACGCCTCAAGGATTCTTCGCGAATCGGCGAGTGCGCGGGAGCGTATGAACTCCATGGCGGCGGTCCCGATGCCGCGGCGGCGCCAGTCGGCGTCCACGAAGATCGCGGGGAACGCCACGCCCTCAGCCGACTCAACATAGTAGGAATAGCGGAGGAACCCAACGATAGCCGTGGGATCGACGTCGTCGAACGGCTCGTCGCTCACTGTGATCGGGCCGCTCACGCGTCCTTCTCCGCGCGCGAGCAACACGTAGGTCTCCTCGGGTCGTTCTGGATCGCCGCCCTGCACCTGATTCGCCAGAAAGCGCTCGACGGAGTGGCTGAGGTAGTCGGTGTGGTTGTACCAGGCCATGTGGTCGGCGGCGTAGAGCTCATAGAGGCGTTGCCAGCCCGCGGTAACCGGAGCGTTGGCGGACGGCACTGGGACTTTGACCGCGCGAATTTCCATGGTGCGAGCGTACCGGTTCTCGTGCGAGCGTGCCCGCACGACGGCGTCCGCTTCGGCGAAGGCAACACTCCACTAAATGGTGCCAGTGTTTTAGTGTGGAGGTATGAGTCCTTCAACTAATTCCGTCAAGCAGGCGGGACGTAGCGCTAAGAACAGCGCCAAGAGTGCCACCAACTCGCGTTGGTTCGAGTATCTTGCACGCGCGGGCTACATCATGTCCGGCCTTGTTCACGCGATGATCGGCTGGATCAGTATCAGGCTCGCAACCGGATCAGATAGCGGTGAAGACGCCGACCAGTCCGGAGCGCTCGCCAGCTTCGCCGACGCGCCAGCGGGCTCCGCCCTGTTGATCATCGGCGGCATCGCGATGATCGCGCTTGCCCTCATGCATCTGACCGAGATCTTTTTCGGGGCCGCTCGCGAGGAGGAGGGCAAAGACAAGATCCTCGCCCTCGGCAAGGCCGCCGGTAAGGCAGTGACGTACGCATTCTTGGCGTTCACCGCCCTGCGCTTTGGCCTCGGTAGCGGCAGCGACGATTCGGGAGGCAGCGAGGACGCCGCCGAGCCGTTCCTTGCCTCGGGGGTCGGCAGGATCCTTGTTGCCCTCGTCGGCATTGGAATCATTGCCGTGGCCGCGTATCACGTCTACAAGGGCCTGAAGAAGAAGTTCCTCGAGGACCTCAATGCCGCTGGGGACGCGAACGTCAGCAAGGCCATCGAGGTCACGGGCATGGTTGGTTACGCCGCCAAGGGGGTCGCGCTCGTTGGCGTTGGCGTGATGGTCATGTGGGCAGCGGCGAGCATGGACAAGGAGAAGGCTAGCGGCATGGACGCCGCCTTCGGCGAGATCCTCACCCTGCCTGCCGGCGGGATTATGCTCATTGCCATCGGAGTTGGCTTCATGGTCTACGGCATGTACTCGGTGTTGCGCGCGAAATATCAACAGTTCTAGTTCACGCGACACGAGGGCGGGTCTGGAATGGTTTCCAGGCCCGCCCTCGTGTTGTCGCGCTACATGCTTGTGGCGCTACTTGGTTGTTGTGCTACATGGTTGTTGTGCAGCACTGTGGGTGTTCTAGCTAGTTGATCAGCTCCATGGGTCCCCAGCCGTGTCC
>NZ_JBHWPL010000113.1:0-57011 GCF_043424875.1 Trueperella sp.
CTGTACTCATCGAAACCGATAATTTGAGTGAGAGTCATCGTGGGGAAGGCGCCTTCGAGACCAAAAGAGTCTGCTTCGTATAGGGAAGGCACAAATGGATTGATCGTCACGGTAAGCGCACCCGGAATGTCCGGGTCAACGCCATTTACTACCTCGCACTCTATATTGATTCGATGATTCTCGAGTTCCGATCCAGACATGGAGCCCCGGATCGGCAGACGGCAATGCGGGCAAGGGAGATAAAAGCGAGTCCCGCTGGTTGGCTCGACTCCCAGACGAACTATGAAAACATTCTTACAGCCCGGGCACTCAAGATGGTAACGAGAGATCATTGACTCAGGTTAGCGGCATCGTAATGTTCTGCTGGACTAAGTACACCTGCGCACTGCCACATGCTGCACGTTAGCCAGCCGTGATCATTGCTGCACCGAGTGCTCTGCGCACCTGCTTACGATCAACGCCGAGCGTGCGGGCTATCGCGCGCATCGAGATGCCACCGCCGTGCAGCTTCACGGCCTCTGCGGCTTCCTCGGTAGTGAGGCCGTGCTGGCGGCGCACAACGTTGCTCCGGGTGAGATGCTTCGAGACAGTCGCGCGGTGCACACCATACTTTTGAGCTAGTTATACGTCGCTGAGACCGGCTAGGTAGTCACCGACGAGCGCGTCCATCTCAGCGGCGGTGAGAAAAGTTTGAGCCGTCTCGACAGTCCTCACGACGGGGCCACGCTCGTCCTTCGGAGCGGTATCCTGGGGACGTCGAGATACCTCGTAGACCCCGCGATTCAAGCGGTTGACAAGAGTTTTCGTCTTGGGGGCGGAGTTGCCGAACGTGCTACTCAGCCACCCCATCGCTAGAAATAGCACAAGCGGATCTGTTGATCCGCTTTTTTCTTGCCCGCCTCCCTGAGAAAGTTCTCATCTGCGGCGACTTTTTGCCCGTTCTATGTTGGAATAACTGCATGGATGAAACGACGGGACACACGGCCGAGAGTTCGCAGCGCACGATTGATACGAACGCTGAGGTGGCTGCATTTCTCGTCTCCCCGGACGCCGAATCCATCGTGGCGGGCGCAATCGAATCACTGGGCTGGACGCTCATCGACTATTCGACGGACAAGCCTTTCCTTCGCCCGGGCGCCGGCGTCTCGGTGGGATATTTCGTCAATGCCCGCGCTACGGATCGCGATTTTTCCACGTACCTGACGGCTTCGACGGAGAAGGTCGACACCTCCGACGCCGTCCTCACCTTTACCGATCCCTCGGGCGTGGTGGTCGATCCCATTCACGTCTGGCAATTCCCGCACGACCCGGCCCTGCCCGGGCTGCCCGAGGCCACCCACGCCGAGCATATGAGCGCCCAGCTCGGGATCCCCGACCTGAGCGCCGACGTCGTGGTCTACCGCCCCACCAGGCGCGCCGTCGTCGAATACACGAAAGACGGCCAGTCGGTGGCCTTCGGGAAAGTCCTCCACCCGAAAACCGGGCGCGAGCTCGTGCGCCGCACGAACGCCGTCGCTGAAGGAGACGCCCCGATACCAGCGATCATTTACTCCACCGAGTCCGGCGTGGTGGTCTCCGAAACGGCCCGCGGACACGCGTTTTCTAACGAGATTTCAATGCGACCCGACCAGGCGATCCCGAAGATCGCCGAGTTCGAACAGATCCTCGATGCGCTCGGGCCGGCGGTGGCGGCGCTCGACGAGCACAGCTCGTGGGCCAAGCGCGTTCGCCACTACGCGAAGACGGCGCGGGAGATCCTGCCCGCCTACGCCCCGGATATCGATCGCATCACGGAGATGGTCACGGAAATCATCGGCGAGGATTACGGCGGCCCGGACGTGGCCACGCACGGCGACTTCTTCGAGGCCAACATTTTGATCGACGACGCCGGTCAGCTCACCCTGATCGACCTCGATCACGTGGGCCCCGGCAAGCGCAACGACGACTGGGGATGCCTGCTCGCGCACGTGTCCGTTCTCCCGTTCCTCACCGAGGATCAGTGGGTGGAGGCCGACCCCTCCGAGCCCTACCGGGAGCGCCTCGAATACCTCAACCCCGGCGGGATGCGCTGCAGTTACTATCCGCGCTCCGAAGAGGTGTTGGAGGAGTGGTGCGCCTATCTCGAGGCGCGCACCAACCCCTACGACCTGTACGCACGGACGACGGCGGTGGCGCTGTCCATGGCGTCGAACTCCGATGTCAATCGCGCGCCGCGCGAGGCTGAGGCGCGCATCAGGCGCGTGTTGTGGTGGGAGGAGCGCACGAGGTCATGGTCGCCCAGCGCGCATAAGCAACCCGAGCGTGCCCCTCGCCGCGTCTAGCGTCGCTTAGTGGGAGACGAGCCGGTAGCCCATACCGCGCACGGTCTCTAGGCGCGCGTTGCCGATCTTTTGGCGCAGATAGCGCACGTAGACGTCCACCACGTTCGAGCCCGGGTCGAAGTCGTAGCCCCACACGTTGTCGAGCAACTGGGCGCGGGAGAGCACCTGATCGGGGTGGGTCATGAAGAACTCGAGCATCGCGAACTCGCGCGCGGAGAGTTCCTCGTCTTTGCCGGCCACGTTGACGCGGCGCGAGCGCAGGTCGAGCGTGAGGTCGCCTGCGGTGACCACCGTCGTGTCGCTCGAGCTCGAGGCACCCTGCTGGGCGTCGCGCAGGCGCAGGCGCACGCGAGCGAGAAGCTCTTCGAACCGGAAGGGCTTGGCCATGTAGTCGTCGGCTCCGGACTCAAGGCCGGAGACAGTATCTTCCACTGACGAGCGCGCCGTTAGGATAATCACCGGGATCGACACCCCTTGGCCGCGGGCCTGTTCGAGCACGGTGAACCCGTCGATGTCAGGGAGGCCGATATCGAGAATCGCCAGATCGTAGCCGTCGGTGAGCAGATGGTAGACGGCGTCGCGCCCGGTATCCACTACCGTCGTCTGATAGCCGGCGGCCTTGAGACCTTTTGCGATGAACCAGGAAATACCCTGCTCGTCTTCAATGACCAGAATGTTTGCCACGGCAATCCCTTCCTTTACACGTCCGAGTCTACGGGCGATTCGTTCTCCAGAGGAAGAACCACCGAGAATGTCGAGCCCTGACCCTCCACCGATGTCAGTGCCACGTCACCGCCGTGCGAGTGCGCAATTCCCGAGACGACGGACAGGCCAAGACCAGCGCCCGGGCGGGTGGTGTCCACGCGGCCGAAGCGCTCAAAGACGCGGGATTGATTCTCCGGCGCGATGCCCACGCCCTCGTCGGTGACCGACAGGTAGAGCTCCCTCTTTTCTTGCGTGGCGCCCTTGACCTCGGCAGACAGCGTGATCGGCGAACCCTCGTCAGAGAATTTCACGGCGTTGGCAGCGAGCTGGAGGATCGCCTGCAACAGCCGCTGGGAATCACCAACGACGACGACGGGCTCCACGGCTCCCAGTATCCATTCGCGATCGCCGAGCTGGCGTGCGTGCGAGTACGCATCCTGCATGAGGTCCGTGATGTCCACGGGTTCAGAGTTGAGGAAGTCCGGGCGCTCCGTCTTTGCCAAGAGCACGAGATCGTCGGTGAGGCGGCGCATACGGTCGAGCTCGCCCAGAGCGAGCTCACGGGTGGACTCGACGTCGCTCGGATCGTGCGGGTCCATGAGCTCGAGGTGACCCTGAACAATCGTGACTGGCGTGCGAAGCTCGTGGCCGGCGTCGTCGAGCAACTGGTACTGCGAGGAGAACGCCGCGCCCATGCGGTCGAGCATGGCGTTAAAGGAGCGCGAAACGTCGGCCAGGTCGTCGGTGGACTGCGTTTTGATGCGCTCGTCGAAGTTGTGCTCCGTGATGCGCATGGTGGCCTGGCGCAGGCGCTCGAGCGGTGCCATGACGCGGCCGGCCGCCCACCACGCGGCGAAGCTCGCCACGAGGATCGTGATGAGAGCGATGAGCAGGTAGGTCCAGATGAAGCTACGGATTGGCACGAGTTCTTCGCCGATATCGTGCACGAAGACGATCGCGCCCGCCTCCGTGTCGCCGACCGCCACGGGAATGCTCAGCACCCGGTAGTGGCCGACGTCGGAGCGAATATCGCTCCATTCGGTGAACTCGGAGGCGGTCAGTGGGGTGATCGATTCGATGAGCTGCGTATCTTGCTGGACTGGAATGCCGAGCTCGCCCTGGTGGAACGTCAGCTCCCCTCCCACGAATCCCAGCATGCCCTCGTTCTCGACGGGGATCTGCTGCTGCATGAACTGGACGATAAACTCCGAGGTATCCACCGGCTGGTCCGCATACAGGGTGTCTTCGCTTGCCACCCGTTCGGCGAAATTGCGCACCACCGTCTCCGAGTGAGACAGGTGCGAATCGACGGACTCGAGCGTGCCGCGGTACTGAATAACCGAGACCAAAATGCCGACCACCGCCATCGATACCGCGGTGATGAGCAAAATAATTGCGGTGATGCGCGAGCGGACCGTGCCCCAGTTCAGCGCCTTGCGCAGGCGCGCGCCCATGGTGGCTGGCTCGGAGGCGCTCGCGGTCTTCATCGTCTCAGTGTGCGGTGTGAAGATGAGAGGAAGATGAGTCGTCGTCTAGAGCTTTCCCAGCTTCCTCGGCGCGGGTGCGGGTGAGGTCCTCGGACACGGCCGAGGCGACCTCGCGGGATTCCTCCGAGGTCGGGCCGTCGCCGGCTGGCATGAGAATCGCGCGGTAGTAGCGCAGCTCGTCGATCGAATCGTAGATGTCCCCAAGGGCCGTGTGGTTGCCCGTCTTTTCGGGGGCCGCGAAGTAGGTGCGCGGATACCAGCGCTTGGCGAGCTCCTTGATCGAGGACACGTCGATGAGGCGATAGTGGAGGTGCGCGTCGAGGGCAGGCATGTCCCTAGCGATGAACGTGCGGTCGGTGCCCACCGAGTTGCCGCCGAGCGGAGCCTTGCGAGCCTCGGGAACAAAACGCTTGATGTACTCGAGAACCTGCGCCTCGGCGTCGCCGATCGACACCCCGTCATCCCACTGCTCAATCAGCCCCGTCGTCGTGTGCATGTCGCGGACGAACGGATCCATCTGCGCCACGGCTTCCGGCGTGGGTTTGATGACGATTCGCAGGCCTTCGTCCAGTGGCTGCAGTTCGGCGTCGGTGACGACGACGGCGATCTCGACGAGTGAATCAATATCCAGATCGAGGCCGGTCATTTCGCAGTCGATCCAGACGATGGGCGCGGTTTGGGCAGAAAATGTACTCACGGGCAAATCTTACATGACCTCTCATTCGATAAAGATGAGCGCCCCCAGCAGGACTCGAACCTGCGACACATGGCTTAGAAGGCCACTGCTCTATCCGCTGAGCTATGAGGGCGTGCAAGCAAATATTACCGGTCTGGTCCGGAAACGGGTTAATCACGGCCGGGTTCACTGAATTTGTGGTGGTTATGCGACACAATAGGGGCGTGAGTACTCCAGCTTTTTCCCGCGCACGCCTTTCTGGTCTCGTGTCCCGCACCCTTGAGGCGCTCAACAACGCCCATCTGCCGTTGGACATGCCCGGTTCACGGGAGCTCTCGCAATCACGCCAGCAGTTGATTACCCAGCTGGAGAGCCGGATCCTGCCGCATTTAGAGTCCACGGATCTGCCTGCCGTCATTGTGTTCGGCGGCTCGTCGGGGGCGGGGAAGTCTACGCTCGTGAACTCGCTGGTGCGCAAGGAGGTCTCGCCGGCGTCGGTGCTGCGCCCGACTACCCGCACGCCGATCATGATCATGCACCCCGCCGACTACCCGCGCATGATGGGCCATGCCCTCTCGCGCATGGGCAAGTACGAGCAGGTGGACTCGGCGATCGAGGGCGTGGTTCTCGTCGACGCTCCGGATCTGGATTCGGTGGACGATTCGAACCGTGCGCTCTCCTCGCGCCTGATCGATACGGCGGATCTGTGGGTTTTCGTCACGACGGCGTCCAGGTACGGCGACGCCGTGGCGTGGGATACGCTCCAGCAGGCCAACATGCGCGGGGTCACCTGCGCGGTAGTGCTGGATCGCGTGTCGGAAAGCGCGCTGACGACCGTGAGGAAGGATCTGGCCGACCGCATGGGTCAGATGGGCCTTTCCGAGAGCCCGCTGTTCATCATTCCCGACGCCGGCGCGCACTCTGGCCTGCTGCCCGAGCAGTACGTGCGCGAGTTGCGCGAGTGGCTGGAAATCGTGGCGAAGACGAAGGCGGGCAATTCGCTCGTCGATCGAACAACAAACGCCACGTTGCCGCAGTTGCGCACCGACTTGCTGTTCCTCGCAGATGCCGTGGAGGCGCAGGACAATGCGTTGACCGACCTGAAAGACAAGGCATACGAGGGCGCCCAGGAACCAGTGGACAAGCTGGTCACCAACATCGCCAACGGCCGGTTCGGGCAGGGCGCTCCCACCACCTCGTGGCTGTCTCTCGCCTCGACCGGCGGCCCGCTGGCCGGCATGGTTGCCGGGCGCAAACCGAGCCTGTTCGACCGTCGCTCCGCCACCCGCGACAGGGCGATGACCACGATCTTCGACACGATTCTGACCTCGGTGCGCGTGGCTCTCACCCAAGGCCTAACCACCGCACAGGCGAACGTCAACGAGGCCTGGCGCGCCGACGTCGTGAATACAGAACAGCTTCTTGAGGAAGCGAACGGCAAACTCGACATCGACGCGATCGTGGACCGGGCGCTCGCGATGTGGAAGAAGGACATTACGACAAAGCGGATGCCGGATAACCCGTGGTTGGGATCTTCTGGCACGGCCTCGCTCTTGGGTGTTGCTGCCGGCGGAATCGCCGGGGCGCGCAAAGTGACCGAGGGGCTCGACGTGAAGGATCTCGTGTTCGAGGTGCGCGAGGATCTAGCAACCCGAGTCCGCGACGCGTTGGACGAGCTCGTGGCCGTGTATACCGGCGTCGTGGATACAGTGGACGTCGGGGATGCCACCACCTTGCGCGTTCGCGCGAGTGAACTGCTCAATGGATAGGACGAAGATGGATTCGGAAACGCCGAACGAAGTCATTGGAAGGCTCCAAGCTCTGCAGCGTGCGGTTGCGGCGGGCGGGCGATTCTTTGACCCGTTCGTGGCCTCGCGCGCTCAGGACGATCTGCGCCGCGCGCAAGAACGCATGCGCGTGGGTATTGACACGACAGTGGCCGCGCTTGTGGGAGGCACCGGCTCGGGTAAGTCGACCATGTTCAATGCCATCACCGAGCTGAACTTTGCCGATCAGGGCGACATTCGGCCGACGACAGAGCGCGCCGCCGCCTGCACGTTCAACGTGGACGCCACCGAGCTGCTCAATTACCTCGAGGTGGACGCCGACAGGCGAATCGAGCACTCGTCCATCCTGACCGCCGGCAAAGACAACCTCGACGGGCTCGTGCTGCTGGATCTGCCCGATCACGATTCCGTGCAACTCGCGCACTCTGCGCAGGTAGATCGCCTGTTGCCGATGGTGGATCTGCTCGTGTGGATCGTGGATCCGCAAAAGTACGCCGACCAAGTGTTGCATCAAGACTTCTTGGCGGGATTGGCCGGGCGACAAGACGCGATGCTCGTAGTCATGAACCAGATCGACCGCGTGCCCGACGGCGAGCGCGAAACGATCATGGGGGATCTTCGCGCCCTGCTCGATCAAGATGGCCTCACGCGTGTGCCGATTCTTGCGGCCTCTGCCCTGACGGGCGAAAACGTGGATGAGATTCGGACGAAGCTGGCCGACGCCGTCGCTGGGCCGTCGATCAACGTACAGACGGCGGCCGCGGAGTTGGACGCTATTGCTCGCCGCTTGCGTGACAACCTGGGCGAGGGCGAGGCCGAGACGTCCGGGCCCGCCGTCGACGATATTAACGACCGCATCGTGCGCTCTTCGGGCATTCCGTCCGTCGTCGAATCTATTCGGGTGTCGGGGGAGTCCTACCAGGCGCCGGCGCTCGTCGTACCCGAGCAGCCCGCCAATACGATGGTTCACGCCATCCGCGATGCGTGGGTGGCGCACGTTCGCCAGGGACTGCCAGAGGTGTGGCAGGACGTGGTGACGTCCAAGGTGTCGCAGGCAGACCGGTTCAGGCGAGAGCTCGGGAACACCATCCGATCCACGCAACTGCCATCGATCTCGCGCATGCCGGCCATCGTGGGGATCGTGCTGTTCGTGGTGCTCGCGATTGCGGGCGTGGGCATCGCCGTGTTTGCGCCGTGGGATCTTCCTGTTCGGGTTGCGGTCGGTGTGGTGGCTGTGGTGCTCGGCTCCCTTGCGGCGTGGCTCGGCCGACGAGCCGTCCGCGCCAACGCCCATTCGGCCGCGGACAGGTATGACGAGACAATCCGCGCCGCCGTCGCCGACGTCACCGACGAGCATCTGGTGAGCGGGCCGCGCGACGTTCTCGAGCAGCATCGCATCACCCGAACCGAGCTGAACTCGGACGTCTTCCACCCGTAGGCGCGGCGCCGGCCCGATGCGCTAGAACTGGGGCGCTAGAACCCGTTTGGTACGCCGCTTGGGTGTTGTGGTGGTGGTTTTGGTGGGCGGCGTACTAGATGGGTTCGTGACCCCCTCGTTTGGTACGCCCTTCTCCGCTTGGTACGCCGCCTAGGCTGAAACAACCCGTTTGGTGCTCCGCCTGGGGCGCCAGAAGTCGTGTGGTACGCCGCTTGAGTGTTGTGGTGGCGGTTGTTGCTGGGCGGCGTACTAGATGGGTTCGTGACCCCCTCGTTTGGTACGCCCTTCTCCGTTTGGTGCGCCGCCTGGGGTGAAACAACCCGTTTGGTGCTCCGCCTGGGGCGCCAGAAGTCGTTTGGTACGCCGCTTGAGTGTTGTGGTGGCGGTTGTTGCTGGGCGGCGTACTAGATGGGTTCGTGACCCCCTCGTTTGGTACGCCCTTCTCCGTTTGGTACGCCGCCTGGGGTGAAACAACCCGTTTGGTACGCCGCCTAGCTTGTTGCGACGGCGGTTTATTGGGTGCGGGGGGCGACGCCGGGTGGGGAGTTGCCGGGAGATGGAACGACGCCGGAGGGGCGAGTCGTCGTGGGCTGAAGAGAGCTGCTAGACGGTGCCCGAAAGTTTCTCCACAGGCGCCGAAACGCGCCAACGATTCACATTTGGGCACTTGGCCAACGCACGATTTTCGTCAGGTTGGCAAAGTCGGATGTACATCAATCGACTAAGGAGACCTGATGAACGATACGCATGTAACAATCCGAGGCTGGATCGGCGGAGAGCCGAAACTGTTCGACAACCGGAGCGCGGGCGAGAACCCGAACCGAGCGACCACCATCTTCCGCGTGGGTGTGACCCCGAGGTATTTCAACCGCTTCGAAAACCAATACACCGACGGGGCAACCACCTGGTATTCGGTGCGGTGCTACGGCGCGCTCGCCAAGAATGCGGCCATGAGCCTGAGCAAGGGCATGCCCGTCATGGTGCGCGGGCGCCTCACAACCCGCTTGTGGATGGACAAGAGCGGAAACCAAAACAGCGAGCTTGCGATCATTGCCGATTCGGTGGGCGTTGAGTTGTCCAACGGGATCGTTGATTACACGAAGCGCTCGGACAGGGTGTTGAAGCCTCAGCCCGGTGAGCCGGGGTGGACCGACGTGAGTGAAAGAACCGAGCCCGAGCAGGGTTGGACTGGCACGGGCGACTCGCGAGCTGGCACGGGCGACTCGCGAGCTGGCACGAGCGGCTCGCGAGCTGACACGGGCGTGCCGGGAGCGGACGGCGTCGTTGACCAAAATGGCGGCGTTGGCGAGAACGGCGGTGTTGACGTGAGCGGGGTTGTTGATGCGGACGGCGTCGTTCCCGACGACGTCGACCTGGCGGACCTTGAAGCGCTGGACGACGAGCTGGACGATACGTTGGATGACGCGCTGGAGGATGCGGACTACGGCGAGGACGACCACGAGCTCGTGGACGCGTAACGCGCTGCCGAGCGGGCGTTGCGCCTAGGTGAGACCAACCGCCTAGGCGCACGCCTTTGCGCAATCCGGGGGATAAATTAGGCTGGGGTGTGGTTGCAATCGCGAACAACAAGCAATTGGAGAACAGTGGCTGAGTTTATTTACCAGATGATCAACACCCGCAAGACGGTGGGTGACAAGGTCATTCTCGATGACGTGACGATGGCGTTCTACCCCGGCGCGAAAATCGGTATGGTCGGCCCGAATGGTGCCGGTAAGTCAACGATTTTGAAGATCATGGCCGGCCTCGATAAGCCGTCCAATGGTGAAGCGCGTCTGTCGCCCGGATACACGGTTGGCATCCTGCTGCAGGAGCCGCCACTCACCGAAGATAAGACCGTCATTGAAAACGTCCGCGAGGGAGTCGCTGACATCCTCGCCAAGGTCGAGCGCTTCAACGCCATCGGCATGGAGATGGCTGATCCGGATGCCGACTTCGACGCCCTGATGGAAGAAATGGGCAAGCTTCAGACGGAGATCGACGCCGCAAATGCGTGGGACATCGACGCCCAGCTCCAGCAGGCGATGGACGCGCTTCGGTGCCCGCCGCCAGACACCCCGGTCAATGTTCTTTCCGGTGGTGAGCGCCGCCGCGTCGCGCTGTGTAAGCTCCTGCTCGAAGCGCCGGATCTCCTGCTCCTCGACGAGCCCACCAACCACTTGGACGCCGAATCCGTGCTGTGGCTCGAGCAGCACCTCCAGCACTACCAAGGCGCAGTCATCGCGATTACCCACGATCGTTACTTCCTCGACCACGTGGCCGAGTGGATCGCCGAAGTCGACCGCGGCAAGCTCTACCCGTACGAGGGCAACTACTCGACCTACCTCGAGACGAAGGCTGAGCGCCTGAAGATTCAGGGCCAGAAGGACGCCAAGCTGCAAAAGCGCCTGAAGGACGAGCTCGCCTGGGTGCGCTCGTCCGCGAAGGGCCGTCAGGCGAAGTCGAAGGCGCGTCTACAGCGCTACGAAGAGATGGCTCGCGAAGCGGAGTCGATGCGCAAGCTCGATTTCGAAGAGATTCAGATTCCGCCGGGCCCGCGTCTGGGCAACGTCGTGATCAAGGCGAACGACATCAAGAAGGGCTTCGGCGAGCGTGTGCTCATCGACAACCTCTCGTTCAACCTGCCCCCGAACGGCATCGTTGGCATCATTGGCCCGAACGGCGTCGGAAAGACGACGCTCTTCAAGACGATCGTTGGGCTCGAGCCGCTCGACGACGGCGAACTCAAGATTGGCGAGACCGTTGAGCTTTCGTACGTCGACCAGACGCGTGCGGGCATCGATCCGGACAAGACCCTGTGGGAAGTCGTCTCGGACGGCCTCGACTACATTCAGGTGGGCAAGGTCGAAATGCCCTCGCGCGCGTACGTCTCCGCATTCGGATTTAAGGGCGCTGACCAGCAGAAGAAGGCTGGCATCCTCTCCGGCGGCGAGCGCAACAGGCTGAACCTCGCGCTCACGCTCAAGCAGGGCGGAAACGTGATCCTCCTCGACGAGCCGACCAACGATCTGGACGTCGAAACCCTAGGATCGCTCGAAAACGCTCTGCTCGAGTTCCCGGGCTGCGCCGTGGTCATCACCCACGACCGCTGGTTCCTCGATCGCGTTGCCACCCACATCTTGGCGTGGGAGGGCACGGAAGAAGATCCGGCCAGCTGGTACTGGTTCGAAGGAAACTTCGAGGCATACGAGAAGAACAAGGTCGAGCGCCTTGGCGAGGAAGCTGCCCGCCCAAGCGCGATGACCTACCGAAAGTTCAAGCGCGACTAATTGCTAAGCCCGCGTGCGGACCATGCCCTCTTGGGACATGGTCGCCACGTGGCGCCCGTCTTGGAAGAATCGCGCGAGCGAGAGTCCTCGGCCGCCCTGCGCGCTCGGGCTCGTGAGCTCGGCGAGCACCCACTCGGACATGTCGATGTCCCGGTGCCACCAGATCGCGTGGTCGAGCGTGGCCAGCGAGAGCTGCGGGCTTGTCCAGAACATGCCGTGCTTGCGCATGACCGGCTCGAGCATGAACTGATCCGAGCTGTAGGCGAGGATGGCGCGGTGAAGGAGCTGGGTGGCGTCGTCGGGCATCCGATTGCGCAGCCGGAACCAAATGAGGACGGGATCGTCGCTGACGGGCGCCGGTTTCATCCAGATCCCGCCGCCCACGTGCCGCATGTCGATCGCGTTCGTTGAGCTCATCGCCTTCGCCGCGGGGTGATCAATGCTTGCGAACAGAGCCGCTGATGAATCCAGCGTCTCGGGATCCGGGGCATCGGGCATCGGCGTCTCGTGCTCGACTCCTGGCTGAATCTCCTGGAAGGACGCGCGAGCTGACAGAATCGTTTTGCCGTTTTGAGATGCGTGGACGCGGCGAGTTGAGAACGACCTGCCATCGAGCACTTCTTCCACGTCAAATTGCGTGGGCACGTCGAGAGCTCCCGGCCGCAAGAACGCGGCGGTAATCGAGTGGATCTCGCGCCCGGCAAACTCATCGGCAACCGTGGCCCGAGCCGCGACCACCGTCTGGGCGAACACCTGGCCGCCGTATACCCGCCCGGAAATCTGATACAGGTTCGACCCCTGATACGAATTTTCCTCCCGCTCTTTCATCCTCAGCGTTCGCAGAACGGAGGACAGCGGCTCGTTGTGGGTGTCGGGCACCGGTAAATACGTCATGTCTCAATGCTTTCACGATTTGTCCATACCTCGTGCTGTCATCTTAGCCATTGTGAGCTCGGAGAATCGTTGCAAGACGGTGCAATGAGTTTCACAAGAAAGTCGGTGTCTGGCACACTTAGGGCAGATGGTTTTCGAAGGAGATGCAATGACGCATGGCGAGGTAAGCCGGCACCTCATCAGGGCTCTAGCCGATAGTTACGGCGTAGCGACGGACTTTTGGGATTTCGACGGCAACTATAACGAGGTCTCCAACGCGACCCTCATAGCAGTGCTCAGGGCTATGGGCGTCGACGCATCGACGGATGAAACAATCAATCACGAGTTGCAAATGCGCAGCGAGCGCGAGTGGCGCACTGTCCTGCCCTCGTGCACGGTTGCACGCAACGACCGCGAGACGCCCTTCCAGGTCCACATTCCGCACGGAGCAACCGTTCAGGTGGAGGTTGTGACCGACGACGGCGGTACGTTCGGCGCGCGTCAAATCGAGGACTTTACTGAGCCGCGAGTAGTTGATGGTGCTCTTTTGGGTCAGGCGTCGTTCACCGTGCCCGAGGGGATGCCGCTCGGCTACCACAAGCTCCGTGCCCGAGTGGAGCACGAGGGCGCGACGACGGAAGCTGACGCGACGCTCATCGTCACTCCAACCAGACTCGATGTCGAAGATCAGCTGGCTGGCCGCGCGTGGGGCATGATGGCGCAGCTGTACTCCACCCGCTCACGCGAATCGTGGGGGATTGGCGATACCGCTGATCTTGCCGAGATGGGCTCACTCTTTGGCGAGATGGGCGCGGACTTCCTCCTCGTCAACCCGCTCCATGCGGCCGAGCCGATCGAGCCGATCTCGCCCTCGCCCTACCTGCCTGTCACCCGCCGATTCTTTAACCCGATGTATATCCGGCCCGAGGACATCCGCGAGGTCGCCTACATGTCCGGTCCGCAGCGCTCGCTGGTCACGTGGGCGAGCGAGAACGTCAAGAAGATGTCGCTCGAGAACCACCCGATTGACCGCGATTCGGCGTGGAAGGCCAAGCGTGAGGCACTAGAGGTCATTTATGCCGCGGGCCGTTCCCAGCTCCGCCAGCGCGATTTCGAACGCTTCCGCGAGATCGAAGGCGAGGGCCTCGAGGACTTCGCGCTGTGGTGTGCGCTTGTTGAAAAGTATGGCATCGAATTGCCGCCACAGCTGTTGAACGTGGCCTCGCCGTACGTCGCGCGTGAACGCCGCCAGCTCCAAGAACGGGTCGACTTCTGGGCGTGGCTGCAGTGGGTCATGGATGACCAGCTGCGCAAGGCGCAAGACGAGTCGCGGCGCGCGGGCATGCGCATCGGAATTTCGCATGACCTCGCCGTGGGCGTCCACCCGCGCGGGGCAGATGTGTGGATGATCCCCGACGCCTTCGCGAAGGGCATCGGCGTGGGCGCTCCGCCCGACATGTACAACCAGCAGGGTCAGAACTGGAGCCAGCCGCCGTGGCGCCCGGACACCCTCGAAGAGATGGACTACGCGCCGCTGCGCGATATGGCGCGCACGGTCATGCGCCACGCTGGCCTCTTGCGCGTCGACCACATCATGGGTCTGTTCCGCCTCTGGTGGATCCCGCAAGGCATGTCACCTACGCAGGGCACGTACGTCCGCTTTAACCACGAAGCCATGGTGGGCGTTCTGCTCCTCGAAGCGCACCTTGCCGGCGTGATCGTGGTCGGCGAAGACCTCGGCACGGTCGAGCCGTGGGTGCGCGAGTACCTGAGCGAGCGCGGAATCTTTGGCACGTCGGTGTTCTGGTTTGAAAAGGACGACGCCGGTTGGCCGATTCACCCCGAACAGTTCCGGTCCGATGCGATGGTGTCCGTTGATACCCACGACCTTCCGCCCGCGGCCGGGTATCTCGCCGGCGAGCACGTCGATCTTCGTGAAAGCCTCGGCCTGCTGGTCAAGCCGGTTGAGGAGATGCACGAGGAAGCGCGCGAAGAGCGCGAGCGCGTCATGTACCGCCTGCGCGAGCATGGCTTGGTGGGGGAGAACCCATCCGAGCGCGAGATCGTGGAGGCGCTGCACCAGTTCGTCGCGCACACTCCGGCACCGATGATTCAGGTCTCGCTGGTCAACGCCGTGGGCGAGCGACGCGCGCAGAACCAGCCGGGCACGGATCAGGAGTATCCGAACTGGCGGATTCCTCTTGCCGATGGCACCGAACAGGTGGTTCTCGTGGAAGATTTGGCGAAGAATCCCCGCCTCGTCTCGCTTGTGAATGCCCTGAACGATGAAATCGAGGCCACCCGAGACTAAGCTTGGAGAACCTCCTGGCATTCTCGGAAGGCAATGATGGATATCGAGGCTCTCCTGACCGCCCTTGGCGGTATGGAGAATATTCGCACGATTGAGGGCGCGCTCACCCGCGTTCGAGTCGGCGTATCCGAACGTGGCCTCATTGACGAACAGGCAATCCGCGACCTCGGAGCCTTCGGAGTCGTCATTCAAAAAGACGCCGTCCAACTCATCTTGGGCCCAGACGCCGAGGACATTGCCGCCGAGCTCGGCCAGCACGTGCCAGGTAACGTCCAGCTCTAGCTCTCAGAGCCGGTGCTCGTAGATTCCTATCGCCTGCATGAGGGCAAACATCGTCACCGGCCCAACAAACGTGAACCCGCGCTCTTTAAGCGCCTTGGCTAACGCTTTCGATTCCGCTGACTGACTCGCCTCCGGGCCCTCGCCAATCGGATCGTCTGGCGCGTACGACCAGACGAGATCCGCCAGGCTCACACCTGACTTTTCGAGGCCGACTGTCGCCTTCGCATTAGCTATCGCCGCCCGGATCTTCCGCTCGTTACGGATGATCGCGGGGTTGTCGAGGAGCCGGGCGACGTCCTCGTCGGTATAGGCGGCGACGGCCGCGGGGTCGAAGTTGTCGAAGGCCTCGCGAAAGGCGGGGCGCTTCTTCAGAACTGTCTCCCACGAGAGGCCGGACTGGAAGCTTTCGAGGACGATGCGCTCGTAAATGCCGCGGGTGTCGGAGACGACGAAACCCCACTCCTCGTCGTAGTAGTCGCGTAGCAGGTCGGATGAGTTTGCCCAATCGGGCCGCTTGATGTCGTTCATGTGGTCATCCTAGGGAATCTCGCGTGATCACAGCCGCGCACAAAGCACGGGATGGGGAAAGCGTGTGCATTCCCCATCCCGTGGATAACTATCGCGGTTCAGCGAGAGCAGCCTTGCGACCTCTAAGCCCGGTGACCTCTTAGCCCCGTGACCTCTTAGCCCTGCGAGTCTAGCCGCAGCCGCTGACATCCGCTTAGTTCTGAGCGTCGCGCTCCTGAGCCTTCGCAGCGCGCTCGGCGCGCGAGAGTCCCTCCGACACCATGCGGCGAAGGGCGGGCGCGGCGTCGCCGTTGTCGTCGAGCCACTGCTGGGTGCGCTCAACGAGGTCGACGCCCACGTCCAGCCCGACCAGCGGGATCGGGAAGGCGTAGATCGAGAAGTTCTGCGAGAACTGAAGCGTCCGGTTCTCCCACTGGTTGAGGAGTTCGCCGAAGTAGCGATCCACGTAGGGCACGAGGAGCTCGGGCTTGCCCTCGGTGAATCCGAGCGCGAGCGAACGCTGCACGGTATTGGAGATCTTGCCTCCCGTGATGTCCTCCCACGCGCGCTCCTTGGCACCCGCATCCGAGATCGACGCGCGAGCACGTGCCGCGCCGGCGGCGCCCGAGGCGGTGTTATCGCGCTCGGTGAGCTCTGTGTTGAGGGCGTCTTCATCCACGCGGCCGGCAGCTGCAAGGCGACGCAGCACGACCCAGCGGAAGTTCGCGTCTACCTCAAGCCCGTCAGGAACATCCGCGCCCTCGAGCCATCCGGCCACAAGATCGAGCTGCGGCTCGCGGGCGAGTCCCACAGCCGCCATCGCGATCTGAAGCTGACGATCCGAACCGGGCTCGGCGCCGTCGAGGATCTCGAACAGGGCCGCGGCCACCTCGTCTTTCAGTGCCTCGCGAGTCGCAGGCGCCGAGTAGAGATTCGTTGCGAGCTCGAGCTGGGATAGCAGGTACCGCAACACGGTGCCGTGATCCTCGGTCTCAAGCGCGGACAGCGCAAGGCGCACGTAATCCGTGGCCGAAAGTTCGGCGTCGCGGCACATGTCCCACAGGTTGGCGAGGACGAGCGCGCGCGGCAGGCGGTCGGTGAACGCGTTGATATTCTCGCTCGCTGCGGCGGCCGATTCCGGATCGAGTCGGACCTTCGCGTACGCGAGGTCGCCATCGTTGAGGAGGATCAGCTCCGGGCGAGCGACGCCGTCAAGCGCGCCAATCGCCGTTTCTTCGCCGTCGATATCGACTTCCTCGTAGAAGACGCGCTCGAAGGAGCCGTCAACCATCGAGTATCCGCCAATACCCAGCCGGTGGGGGCGCAGGGACGCATGCTCATCGCAAGACTGGTGAACAACGAAGTCGCGGATCGCGCCGTCGTGGTCCTTGAACTGCGGGCGAAGCGTATTGATGCCCGCCTCCTCGAGCCAGAGCTTGGACCACGCCTTGAGGTCGCGGCCGGAGGCTGCTTCGAGCTCGACGAGGAGGTCGTTGAGCGTCGCGTTGCCCCACGCCTTCTTCTTAAGGTAGGCCGAGACGCCGCTCATGAACTCGTTGTAACCGACGTAGGCGACGAGCTGCTGGAAGACCGCAGCGCCCTTGCCGTACGTGATGCCATCGAAGTTGACCATGACGGCCTCGAGGTCGACGATGTCGGCTGCGATCGGATGGGTCGACGGGAGCTGATCCTGCATCTGCGCCCACACCTTTTCCGAGGCGTTGAACGTGACCCACGCGTCCGTCCAGCGGGTAGCCTTCGCGGTGGCCACATGGCTCATGAACTCGGCAAACGACTCGTTGAGCCACAGGTCATCCCACCACTTCATCGTCACGAGGTCGCCGAACCACATGTGGGCGAGCTCGTGAAGCACGGTGATCGCGCGGCGCTCAACGAGCGCCTCGGTGGGGCGGGAGCGGAAGACGTAGTCGTCGAGGATCGTCACGCAGCCCGGGTGCTCCATCGCGCCGGCGTTGAATTCGGGTACGAAGATCTGATCGTACTTGCGGAACGGGTAGGGCACGTCGAACTCTGTTTCGAAGACCTTCATTCCGGCGATGGTGATGTCGATGATCTCCTGGCCGTCGAGGTACTCCTCGAGCGATGCGCGCGCGTAGACGCCCATCGGGATCTCGCGGCCGTCGGTGGAGGTGTAGGTTCCCGTGACCCCGCGGTACGGCCCAGCGACAATGCAGGTCAGGTATGAGGAAATCGGCTCGGTCGGGGTGAACTCCCAGCGTGCGACGCCCTCGCGAAGCGGGGTCGGCTCCGGGGTTGGGGAGACCGAGAAGACGTTCCACTCTTCTGGCGCGTCGACGACGAAGGTGAACTCAGCCTTGAGGTCCGGCTGCTCGAACACGGCGTACACGCGGCGCGCATCGGGCACCTCGAATTGGGAGTACAGGTAGACCTCGCCATCGGCCGGATCCACCGCGCGGTGCAGGCCTTCGCCGGTATGCGAGAACGGGCACGTGGCGTCGATATACAGTTCGTTGTCCGCCTGTAGGTTCGGCAGCGCAATGCGTGAATCTGCAAAGGAATCCGCGGGCAGCTCCTCGCCGTTGAGAACGATCTTTTCCACGGAATCGGCGATGAGGTCGATGAACGTGCGCGAACCCGGCTCGGCGGTGAACGTGACGGTGGTCTGCGAGCGGAACGTCTTTGAGTCGGTCAGATCGAGCTCGACTCGATAATCCTTCGTAGCGATGAGATTCGCGCGCTCGGCAGCTTCGGCGCGCGTCAGGTTTTGTCCTGGCATGGTGTCCTTTCCTGGGTCCTCACGGGTCTTCACGGAACCCTGCGTGTACCCGCACGAGTTTACGCCTGCCCGCTCCTAGCCGCCTACACCGGCCCTGCGATTTCACCAAGTGCCAAAACCGTGGCTAAAGCCCCCGAGAAACCATGGATAATGAATCCATGAGTGAAAAAGTGAATTTTTGGTTTGACCCGTCCTGCCCGTGGACCTGGATTACGTCTCGGTGGCTCGTCGAGGTGTCGGAGCTTCGCGACCTCGACGTGACGTGGCGCCCGTTCTCCCTCTTCGAGCTCAATCGCGATCGCGAGCTTCCGGAGGACTACCGCAAGCACATCGACGAGGTCCGGAACTGGGGTCGCATCGGCATGGCCGTCGCGCAGACGGCGCCGGATACGGTGGGCGAGTTCTACACAGAGCTCGGCACCCGCGCCCACAACAACGACCAGCCGCACTCCGACGAGACGATCCTCGCGGCTCTCGAGGCGGTCGGCTTGGACGCCGAGCTCCTCGAGCGTGCGAAGGCAGGGGAGTTCGACGACGCCGTCCGCGCCTCCACCCAGACCGGCTTGGACCTCGTCGGCGACGACGTCGGTGTGCCCATCATTGAGGCTGCGGGAACCGCGTTCTTCGGCCCCGTCATGTCGCCCGCTCCTCAGGGTGAGGACGCTGCGAAGGCGTGGGATGGGACGCTCGCGCTCGCCCAGACCGATGGGTTCTTCGAGCTCAAGCGCTCGCGCGACGTCGGGCCGATCTTTAACTAGACCAGCGTGCCGCAAGGCCAGCGCGCGGCAGCTAGGCCTGCGAGCGGCTACGGATGTGGACCGTGCCGTCGTCGTCGGTCTCCAACTTGGTGTCCTCGTCCTGGCCGTGGCTAACGGGCAGGAGCGAGACGATGCCGTACACAATCGCGCCCCAGATGAGGCCAAAGAGGGTGGCGTACAGGGTGTCGATGAGCCACACGAAGAAGCCGCCGCCGGTGCCGGCGATGGCGGCCGTGATGGTGTGGCCGAGGTCGTAGGGCACTGACCACAGGATTTCCTCGAGGCCGACGAGCACGATGTGTCCGCCGACCCACAGCATAGCGACCGTGCCGATGGCCGTAATCGCACTCATGAGCTTGGGCATGGCGGCATAGAGACCGCGCCCGATTTTTTGAACCAACGTGTTCTCGCGCTTGGCGAGCCACACGCTGGCGTCGTCCATTTTGACGAGCAGTGCGACAGCTCCGTAGACCAGCACCGTGATCGCAATCGCGACGACGACGAGGATTACCGCGCGCATCCAGAACACCTCGTCGGTGACCTCGTTGAGCGAGATGACCATGATTTCGGCCGAGAGGATGAAATCGGTGGTGGTGGCTTCCTTGACGATCTTGTCTTCGGCTTCCTTGCCCTTGACGACGGCCGGGGCGTCCGACTTCGTTTCCTTGCCGCGCCGAAGCTTCTCGATAACCTTGTGCGCGCCCTCGTAGGTCAGGTACGTGCCGCCGAGCATGAGCAAAGGCGTGAGGAGCCACGGGATAAATTCGGAGAGCAGCAGGGCCACCGGAACGATAAACAGGAGCTTGTTGCGCAGGGATCCAACGAAAATGCGCTTGATGATCGGGAGCTCGCGCGAGGGCTTGAGGCCATCAACGTACTGGGGAGTGACGGCCGTGTCGTCAATGACCACGCCAACCGCTTTCGAGCCGGCCTTCGTGGCGCCGGCCGCGATGTCGTCGAGTGAAGCGGCGGTAACGCGTGCAAGTGCCGCAATGTCATCCAGGAGCGCGATGAGACCAGTAGCCACGTGGTATCCCTTCAAATCAAGTTCTGAGAATGTCAGATTACACGACGAACAGGACAAAAATGCTAGCGGGGCCGGACGTTGCCGGCCCCGCTAGAAATCTGGGCAGTTACCAGATGCGCACGCGTTCCTCGGGCGCGAGCCAGAGCTCGTCGTCCTCAGACACGTCGAACGCCTCGGCGAATGCGTCCACGTTCTTCACCACGCCGTTGCAGCGGAACTCGGCGGGGGAGTGCGGATCGATTGCGAGGTACTGAATGACGAGCTCGTCGCGGCGCTTCGTCTTCCAAATGCGTGCCCAGTTGAGGAACACGCGCTGGATTCCCGTGTAACCCTCAATCTCCGGGGCGCCGTGTGCGTCGTCGTGGCCTTCTCGCTTCATGGCGATGTCGTAGGCCTTCAACCCAATGGACAGGCCACCGAGGTCTCCGATGTTCTCACCAAGGGTGAATTCGCCGTTCACGTGGTGCGACGATTCGCCCAGCTGCGCCGGCGTGTACTGCTCGTACTGGCCCACAAGCGACTTGGTGCGCTTCTCGAACTCGGCGCGATCCTCGTCGGTCCACCAGTTGTTCAGGCGGCCCTCGCCGTCGTACTTGGAGCCCTGATCATCGAAGCCGTGCCCGATCTCGTGGCCGATCACGGCGCCGATTCCGCCGTAGTTGTAGGCGGGGTCGGCGTCGGCGTCGAAGAACGGCGGCTGCAAAATGGCTGCCGGGAACGCGATCTCGTTGGCCACGGGGTTGTAGTAGGCGTTGACCGTCTGCGGATTCATGTACCACTCGGTGCGGTCCACCTCGGTGCCGAGCTTGTTGACCTGACGATCGTGTTCGAAGCGCTCGGCCGAGCGAATGTTCGCCATGAGCTCGTCGGTGACCACGAGCTTGGAGTAGTCGCGCCACTTGTCCGGATAACCGATCTTCGTGACCGTCGTGCCAAGCTTAGCGAGTGCCTTGTCCTTCGTCTCATCCGTCATCCAGTCAAGGTTGCGGATCGACTCATCGTAAGCTGCGATCAGGTCCTCGACGAGCTGCATCATCTTCGCCTTGTGCTCCGGCGGGAAGTGCCGCTCTACGTAGATCTTGCCCACGGCCTCGCCGAGCACGGAGTTGACGAGGCTCACGCCGCGCTTCCAGCGCTCGCGCATTTCCTCAGTGCCCGAGAGCACTTTGCCGTAGAAGTTGAAGTTTGTCTGGACGATTTCCTCGTTCAGGTAGGGGGCGCGGGCGAGGACAACCTTCCACTCGAGGTAGGTCTTGAGCTGGTCGAGATCGGCCGCCTGCCACTCGTCTCCGAAGCCTTTGAGCGCGTCCGGGGTCATCACGAGGAAGGTCGGCGCGTTGCTCGGCCACAGGTCCATCGCGTCGAACGCGGCGTCCCAATCAAATCCGGGCGCGGTGGCCTTCAGCTCGTCCCACGTCATCGGGTTGTTCGTCTTGTCGGCATCGCGCGTCTCGACGACGGTCATGTGATGCGAGGCGAGCTTCGTCTCGAAGTCCATGATCTGCTCGGCGGCTTCCTTAGCCGCCGCATCGTCGTGACCGGTGGCCAGCGAGTACAGGGTGGGGATGAACTCGCGGTACTTCTCGCGGTACTCGGCATACTCGTCGTCGCGGTAATACGCCTCGTCTGGTAGCCCCAATCCCGATTGGTAGAGCCAGGTGATGTACTGATTCGGATTGTTGCGGTCGGCGTCGACGTCGATACCGAAAGGCATTGGTACTCCGGTGGAGTACAAGCGACCGACGACGATCTCCAAATCGTCCTTGTCGTGTGCATCTTTGATCAGATCAAATTCGGTTTGGAGCGGCGCGTTTCCTAGGCCGTTCACGCGATCTTCGTTCATGAACGAGGCATAAAGATTGGCGATTTTCTGCTCTTCTGAGCCCTCGGCCACCTCCGGATCGTCGAGAACCTTGGCGGTGACCTCTTCGAGGATCTCGCGCACATCGCGCTCGGACTGGAGGTGAAGATCCATGAAGCCGCCGGTGGAGGACTGATCGGCCGGGATCTCGGCCTCGTCGAGCCACGGACCATTGACGTGGCGGAAAAGATCGTCTTGAGGGCGGATATCGGTGTCAATCCCGTCGAGAATCTCGCGGGTTGTGTTGTCATTCGTCATAATCACAGTCTAGGGGTGCGGTGAGCGAACCCGAAACCGACCGCTGGCTGTGAAGAACTCCGCGCGCCCACGCTCGGTGCTCCTATAATGGGGGGCATGCGTATACATATTGCCGCGGATCACGCGGGTTTTGAACTGAGAGAGCACCTGATTGAGCACCTCCAGGAGGCCGGCCACGAGATTGTGGATCACGGCTACACGGAGTACGACGCGCTCGACGCCTACCCGCCCGTGTGTTTCGCGGCAGGTCAGGCCGTCGTCGACGACGAAGGCTCGCTTGGCATCGTTATCGGCGGGTCCGGAAACGGCGAGCAGATGGCAGCGAACCTCGTCAAGGGCGTGCGCGCGGCGCTGGTGTGGAACGAGTCAACCGCCGAGCTCGCACGGGAGCACAACAACGCGAATGTCATCTCGCTTGGGGCGCGTCAGCATTCGATCGAGGAGGCCACGAAGTTTGTGGACATTTTCGTGTCGACTGACTTCGACGTCGAATCGCGCCACCAGTCGCGCATCGACATGATGAGTGCCTACGAGGACGGCCAGCGCGAGTTCTAGGCGCTCGGCCCCTGGATCCGCACTTTTTGATCCGGGCCGATCACTTCCGTGACCTCGTCACGCGTGATGATTGCTCCCGTTCCGGTTGGAAGGAGCAGGAGCTTCATCACCGCGGGTCTCAGCCGAGCAAACTGATACGTATATGCCACGGCCAACTCATCGGGGCTCGCGGGGGCAACCTAGGCGCCGTATGCCCCGCTGCCGAACTCCGCAGTAAAATCTTTCACGCCCAACCCACTCTCACGGCTTTTTGGCCTTCCTAGATCAGGATCGCCGGGTCGATGAGCGGCTCGGTTTCCTTTTTCTTTTGCGTGTTCTTCGCTGGGATTCCCACCGCCACGTTATCCGATGGTACGTCCTTGACAACGACGGCGTTGGCGCCGATCCCGACGTCGTCGCCAATGGTGATCGGACCAAGAACCTTGGCCCCCGAACCAATCGTGACCCGGTTTCCAACCGTGGGGTGGCGCTTGCCCGGGTTCATGGACGTACCGCCGAGGGTGGTGCCGTGGAAGATGATCACGTCTTCACCAACCTCGGCGGTTTCGCCAATGACCACACCCATGCCGTGATCAATAAAGAGCCTGCGGCCCAGCTGCGCGCCCGGATGAATCTCGACGCCGGTCAGGCCGCGCATCGCCTGAGACAGGAGGCGCGCGGGGAGCTTGAGCCGGTCATCCTTATTCCACAGGGTGTGTGCCACCCTGTATGCCCACACGGCGTGAACGCCGGGGTAGGTCAGGAAGACTTCGAGCTGGTTGCGGGCGGCGGGATCGTTATTGACCGCCGCCTGCAAATCCTCGCGCATCTTATGAAACAGACTGATCTTCGCCATGGGTGTCCTTTAGTCGACGAGGCCCTCGAACAGTGGCGTCGAGAGGTAGCGCTCGCCAAAGTCCGGGATGATGACCACGATATTTTTGCCCGCGAACTCCTCGCGAGCGGCAATCTCGCTGGCCGCCTTGAGAGCGGCACCCGCTGAGATTCCGACGAGGAGGCCTTCTTCGTGTGCGGCGCGGCGTGCGGTGTCGACGGCGTCGGAGCTCGCAACCGTGACGACCTCGTTGTAAATCTCGGTGTCCAAGACCTCGGGCACGAAGTTCGCGCCGATGCCCTGAATGCCGTGTGGGCCGGCCTTGCCGCCGGATAGGAGCGGGGATTCTGCCGGCTCAACTGCCACGAGGTGGATGTCCGGGTTCTGCTCCCTGAGGTAGGAGCCGGCGCCGGTCAGCGTGCCGCCGGTGCCGATGCCAGCCACAAGCACGTCCACCTTGCCATCTGTTCCCTCCCAGATTTCCGGACCCGTGGTGGCGCGGTGGATGGCCGGGTTCGCCTCGTTGGCGAACTGCGAGGCAAGAATCGAGCCGGGATTCTCCGCCGCGATCTCCTTGGCGCGATCCACAGCTCCCTGCATGCCCTTGGCCGGCTCGGTCAGTTCGAGTTCGGCGCCGAATCCGCGAAGAAGCGCGCGACGTTCCTTGGACATGGAGGCGGGCATCGTCAAGATGACCTTGTAGCCGCGTGCGGCGCCGACCCAGGCCAGCGCGATACCGGTATTGCCCGACGTCGCCTCGACGATCGTGCCACCGGGAGCGAGTTCGCCGGACTTTTCTGCGGCGTCAATGATCGCCACGCCGATGCGATCCTTGACCGAATTTGCGGGGTTGTAGAACTCGAGCTTGCCAATCACATTGGCGTTATCGCCGGCGAGGCGGTTGATGCGAACGAGGGGAGTGTTGCCGACGATGTCAGTTGCATTGTTGAAAATAGTCATGATGATCCTTAAAAACTATTGGCAGATAGCCAAAAACGTGGAAATGCTCGTCAGGTGAGCGGTCCGAGGTGGCACACATGCACACGGGCACGAAAACTAAGGTCTGCCACCCTACAGACACATACGGCAACACATCATGGCGATCATCTGGTTCATGGGATGACGTCCTTTCTGTGTTGTGCCGACACTAGAGCGTCGATGTATTTGAAAGATCAACAAGCTTTAGTTTACAAGGTTGGAGTGCGTGGTCAATGACGTTCACCATGTGGGAAACGTTCCGTGGGTCACCTCGTGGTTGACGGTACCGATGTCGTGCGGGGTTGCATCGCCCGCGCTGAGTTGCGCGACCTGCGCGGCGAAGTCTGCGGGATCGCCGACGGCGACGTCGATATCCACCGCCTTGGCGCCGTAGTCGACGCCGACCACCTCGTAGCCGCGCCCGCGAATATCGGCCTCGACCTTGCCGGCGAGCGCGTGACCCACCGTGACTCGCTGTTTGCGATAGACGACCTGCTTGACGAGCGGCGCATCGGAGAGCACCGCCCGCACCGAGTCTGAATACGCGCGGACGAGCCCGCCCGTGCCAAGCAGCGTGCCGCCGAAGTATCTGACGACGACGACCGAGACGTCAGTGAGATCGTGCCCGGTGAGGACGTCCAGCATCGGGCGTCCGGCGGTGCCGGACGGTTCGCCGTCGTCGGAGGAATTCATCACCGGCTGGGCGTCGGACTGGGAAACGACGTAGGCCGAACAGTGGTGGCGAGCGTCGGGGAACTCGCTGCGGGCGTCCGCTAGAACGGCGCGGGCCTCGTCCACGCTTCCCACTCGCCGGGCAATCGCTATGAAGCGCGAACGCTTGATCTCCAGCTCGGCCCGGAGCTCGCGGCGAGTAGATAGGCGCAGGTCAGTCATGGCGCTATTATTGCAGGGTCGCCGATGATGCAGGCCAGGCATGGCCGAGCACGTGTTTCCCAGCACAGTTGCCCCTCACAATGTGGCTTTCCCGAGGGGTGGTGGGCTAGACTCACAGACTGTCTGCTCGGAGCATGTCTCCGAATTATTGAATGACCGGCAGGTCATATGAGTACCGAAAGGAGCGGTTGGAATGGCAGTTCCCAAGCGCAAGATGTCTCGCAGCAACACCCGCTCTCGCCGCTCCCAGTGGAAGGCACAGCTCACGGAGCTTCAGCCGGTCCGCGCTGGTGGCGTTGAGAAGCGCATTCCGCGTCGCCTCGCTAAGGCAGCGCAGAAGGGTCTTGTTGACCTCGACTAATCGTTGACCATCACGGTCGAACGAGGGCCTCCCCAATCCGGGGAGGCCCTCATTTTATGTGCGTCTAGAGGTTGAGTGCGATGAGCGCGCAGGTTCGGGCTGTGGCCGCGGCGAGGTTCTGCGGCCCGTGCGTCAGCGCATCGCCAAGATCGCACACGCCCGCGACGACGGGGATGACGGCGGTGAACTGGTCGAGGTCCTCGTAGCCATCGCCGAGCCGTCCGGCAAACGCGACGACGGGTACCGCACCGGATCGTCCGGCCACGCCCCACGGTGCCTTTCCAGTGGCGGTCTGGCCGTCAATCGATCCCTCGCCGGTGAATACAAGATCCGCGCCATTGACGTGGGCGTCGAAGTCCCACGCGTCAAGGACGATGTCGATCCCAGGCTTGAGCTCGCCACCGAGCGGGCCGAGGATCGCAGCGCCGAGCCCACCCGCGGCTCCTGCGCCCTCGACGTCGATGAATTTGCGGCCAAGGGAATCCTCGAGCATCCGGCCGACCTGGCCGAGATATCCATCGAGCTCCTCCACGACCTGCTCGCTGGCGCCCTTTTGCGGGCCAAAGATGGCGCTCGCGCCGTTGTCTCCGGTCAGCGGATTGTTGACGTCGCTCGCGCCGATCACGCGCACGTGCGAGAGCCGAGGATCCAGTTCAGTGACGTCCACCGAGGACACCTCTGCGAGTGATCCCCCGCCTGCGATGGCCACGCGCTCGCCGTCGTCGTCGATGAATCTCACGCCGAGCTGCTCGAGCATGCCCGCCCCAAGATCGTTCGTGGATGAGCCGCCAAGACCAAGGATGATCGTGGATGCGCCGCGGTCCAGCGCCGCGGCGATGAGTTCCCCGACTCCCGCAGTTGTGGTTGCGCGCGGATCGCGCTGGTCGCTCGGGACGAGGTCGAGTCCGCACGCCTGCGCTGACTCAACGATGGCCGTCTTCTCCTGCTCGATCCAGCCGAGCGTGGCGTCCACGGGCTCACCGAGCGGGCCCGTCACGGTCAGGGGAATGAGGGATCCGTCCAGGGCGTCAACGAGGACGTCTCCGAATCCCTCGCCGCCGTCTGCGACGGGCAGCTCCACCACCTCGGCTCCCGGCCACACCGTGGAGATGCCGTGTCTCATCGCGGCGCACGCTTCGCGCGCTGACATGGACTCTTTAAACGAATCGGGGGCGAGAATGATCTTCATGGGTGACCTTCCGGGGAGTTTTCGGGTTAAGGGAAAGTATGGCACCCCAAGTGTGAATACCATGAGGCAGGTCTAGGACTTTAGTCCATCACGTGGACGCCTATCGCCAGCCCGCCTGCGCGGACGATACTCTCGACTCATGGCACGTTTCGTTTCTTCTGGCTTTCCTGGCTCACGTCCCCGCGAGATCTTCGCGCTCGCGACGTCGGCCATGCGAATGTGCACGCGCTAAGACCGCGTTTTCGCCACCCACCCACATTTTTGCCAAGGAACCACTATGTCATCGTCATCTCAGCATTTTTCGAACCCGGCCTACGCAATCGAGACACGCATTGTGCAGGCCCCGAAGGACCCGACCGGCTCGGTCGTCCCGCCGATCTACCTATCCGCTAGCTTCAACCAGCCCGGCTACGAGGTTTCGGGGGAGTACGGCTATCAACGCTCGAACAATCCCACGCGGGCGACGGCCGAAGCGGCGCTCGCAAACGTGGAGGGCGCCGAGTTCGCCCTGACCTATGCCACGGGAATGGCAGCAACCGCCGCCGCGCTCGAAATCGTGCGCCCGGGCCAAACCGTCATCTTTTGCGATCAGGTCTACGGCGGAACCTACGTGCTCGCCGAGCAGATCCTTGCTCGCCGCGGCGTCACCATCGTCTACGCCGATGACCTCAACGAGTGGACCGCGGCCGACATGCCAGCCAACCTCGGCGCGATCCTTATCGAAAGCCCCACCAATCCCGGGCTGCGCGTCCTTGACATCGAGCACGCGGCCAGCCTCGCTCACGGCGCGGGAGCCTATCTGTTCGTCGACAATACCTTCTGTACCGCCTACCTCCAACGCCCGCTGGAGCTGGGGGCAGATGCCGTAATCTACTCCGCCACCAAGTACCTGGGCGGTCACTCGGACGTGCTCGCCGGCGTCGTTCTTGCCAACGACCCCGCGCTGTATGACCACTTCAAGCTCGTCCAGCGCGAGATGGGCAACCCGCTCTCGCCCTTCGACTCGTATTCGCTGCTGCGTGGGCTCAAGACGCTTGCCATCCGCATGGATCGGGCGCAGGAAAACACCGTGAGAATCCGTGCGTTCCTCGAGTCGCATCCGGCCATCGCCACTGTTTACTACCCGGGCTGGTACTCGCCGAGGGAGGCGCAGATCCACGCCCGCCAGTCTTCTGGTGATGGCGCGGTGCTGACGTTCGAGGTTGCCGACGACGTCGATCTGGCGGTTTTCCGGGAAAACCTGCGGTTGATCAACTACGCGGTGTCGTTGGGGTCGGTGGAGACGCTGCTGTCCCATCCGGCCACGATGACCCACGAGGACATCACGGACGAGGAGCGCGCTCGCACCGGGATCTCGGAGCGGATGCTTCGACTGTCTGTCGGAATCGAGGCGGCGGACGATATTATGGGTGATCTTGACACTGCTCTACAGGAGGCGGTCAAAGATGTCCCTGCTCTCGGGAATTTTTAAGCGATCGACGTCGGGTGGCCCGCGAACGCTGCCGGCCACGCAGGAGGGCGCGTTCGATGACGCCAAGGCCGCGGAGTACGCCGATTTTGTTGGGGCAACCGGCCTGACACACACGCCTCCCATGGCCTTCCATAACCTGTGCTTCCCGACCACGGCGCGAGTGCTCGGCGAGCCGGCCGTGCCCGCCCGGCTGTTCGGGCTCGTCCATGAGTCGTTGACGTGGGAAATCATCGAGCCGCTGCCCGTCGGTGTACCGGCGACGGCGAGCTCGCTCATCACCCGCACGAACCGCCAGCGCGGGCTCTCAATCGAGGTCGCGTCGGTGGTCGCTGTAGGGGAGACCGTCCACTACGTTGAGCGCGCGGTGTACTACTCGCGCAAACCGCTGCGCGGCCCCGCCTACGACTTCGACCATATCGGCGTCCCACCGGACTGGGATGGCCCCGAGATCCCGGACCTGCGCGGGCAGTTTGGCACCAACGACGTCGGTGCGCTCGACATCGAGCAGAGGGTCGCCACTGCTACGCGGCACCTTACGCCTGACACCGGGCGCCGATGGGCCAAGATCTCCGGTGACGTTAACCCGATTCACATGTCTAACGCGTCCGCGCGCCCGTTTGGTTTCAAGAGCGCGATCGCCCACGGCGCCGCCATCGAAGCCTGGGCACATGCGAGCCTTGGGGTGAACGGAACAGCCCCCTGCTCGGGCGCCGCGAAGTTTAGAGCTCCCACGAAGATCCCGAACGAGATCGAACTCGTGCCTTTTGGCGATGGGCTCTATGGCGTCGTGGAAGCGCGATCGGGCCGCGATCTTGTGCATCTGCGGATCAACGCGGGGAGGGTGGGCGCCGCCGAGGTGCCGCCCACGCGGATCGTCATTCCGCGCCACAATGGCCGCGCGAGTTCGACCGCCCTTGGTCAGGCAACCTTCACCGCTGCCGCCGAGGGTGATGCGATCCAGCGCGCGGTTGTTAGCGCCCGGAACTGGCGCAAGGACTACCGCGAGCCGGTGCGCCAGGTTGCGATTCTCGACGATCCCGCCCACGGGCCCGACGCCGCCCAGCGCGCCCTGACGTATCTTGAAGGAAACGTGACAACGGCCGACGGAACGCCGGTCGGCCGCATCGAGGCCGGGGTGAACGTGCCGCTTGGGCTTCGAGTGGTCGGTCAGGGCTCGCCGAGGCAGGGGCTGGCAATCCCGCACCACGGCGCACTCCTCGAGGGTGTGGCTCTTGATGAGCAGCTCACGCGGTGGACGGCGAATGGAATGATGACGGCCGTCGCGGCCGAGCGCCTGCGAGAGGTGGCGGCCAACCCACAGTGGCTGGCGTTGTCCGACACCACGATCGGTATTCTCGGAGCCGGAGCAGAACTCGCTCCGACCCGGTTCCTTCTCGATTACGGTGCCACGGTCGCCGGCGTGATCCGCCCGGATTCGAGCCGACACTCGGCGCTTGTGAGTGACGCCCGCACACTCGCGGGCACTCTCGATCTGTCACCGGCCGAGGCATCCGATATCACCGAACAGACCGGAGCCATCGCTGGCTGGATGCTCGGGCGAAACCCGGACGTCGTCGTCGAAACTCTCTACGCACCCGGCGCGGACTTCGTGCTCCTCGAACTGGGCGCGGACGCGATCATGCGCAACGTGGCAGCCGAGTCGGACGCGCTACTTGCGTGGTACGGCACGCCCACGGACGCCTACCCGATCGGCGCACACCGCGAACGCGCGGGCGGGATCGCCCGCAGGCAGCGGCCCCGGCGATTCCCACTCGGCCTGCTGCAGGGGACACCGGCCATTCGCGACGGCATCTTTAACGGGATCGTCGACTACCAAGGGCCAAACTACATTCTGGCCAAGCGCATTGGCCGCTGGCGTGCCACGGCGCTCGCGGCGCAGGGTAAGCGGGTGTCGTTCAACATCGCGCCGATGGCTGAGACGGAGTCGGTGCTCGTCTCGAAGACCCTCGTGGCCGCCTATCGCGGCATGGAAAAGCTGGGGCTGGAACCAGTTGGCGCGGATACGGCGGCGGCGATTATGGCCACGCTCCTCGTGTGGGATCTGCGCAATCCGCACACGGCCAACGCGGACTTCCTCACCGAGGCCGCCGTGCCGAGTGGGCTGTGGAGCCAGGATTCCGAGCCGCAAGATCTCATGAAGCGCGCCGTGCTCCTCGGAAGTGGAGCGTTCATCCGGTAGGCCGTACCGGCCAGCACGGCCACGCAGGCAATGTGCCCGACGTCCAACCTCGGCATGGCACGTTCTCGGATTGGTGCGAGGTAGCATGATCAATCATGCGCAAAATACTTTTCACCGCAGTAGCGCTCGCGTTACTGGTCGGATGCAGCTCGTCGGCCGGAGTGCCTTCCGGTGGTGGTACGGCCACCACTAGCTCATCGGCGCCTCCCGCCGAGAGCGCGAGCCCGACGTCGAGCCCGACGCCGAGCCCCACGCCAACGACAGACCGCGACGATTTGCCGAGCGACGTCACGACGAGCGTGGATGGCGACGCCGTCACGTACACCTTGGCTTCGGACGAGCTCACGCTCACCCTGCCACGCACGTGGACGGAGATGAGGGAGAGCTCGCAAGCCTTCCCGATTGCCGCGGTCAATCCGGACGAGTCCCAGCGCATCGTCGTCGGCGAACTCGGGCCGGCCCGCCTCGCACCCGATGCGAACCGGTATCGCGAGCTCCTTGTGGAGAAACTGGACGTGGACGACTCCGAGGTGGCATACATTGGCGAGCGCTACGCGGGCGATACCGTCTATCCGGCGTACGAGATCGCCACGATGGAGTACGTGGCGTGGATTTTCCTCGTGACGGCCGATGAGCGGATGTTCGAGCTGACCGTCATGGGCGATACCTACGCCAATGGGGTCGAGGCTCTCGCACACATTGAGACGTTGACGAACGGGGATTAGCCCTTCATAGCCGAGGCGGGGATATCCATCTGGATATCCCCGCCTCGCATTCCGCATATTAGAGAGTTGCCGTAATGAGCGCGACTCCTTGCGCGCCCTCGGGCGGTTCGGCGAGCAGCGGCACTTCCCGCACGGGCACCTTCGCGCCGATCCGCTTCTTGAGCTGAGCCACCTGATCGGCTTCGAGCTCGTGACGATGCGCAAGGAACTCCCCGGCATCTGTGGGGGAGCGACGGTTCACGACGACGGACCGCAGCGTCACGTCCATGTCCGTCAGCTCCTTGACGGTTTCCACCGCCTCGAGCACTGGCATCGGCTCGCCAAGGGTGACGACGACGAACCCGGCGTCGCCCCCGCGGAGCGTGTCGCGCAGGTCGCTGAGCTTTTTCTGGCGCGCGATGAGCGTGCGTCGAAGGTGGGTGTCACGATCGGTCTCGCGCTCGCCGTCGTCGGCCCTCTTGCCGATGATCGAGCCGAGGACGGCCGAATACTGATCCGCCCGCGAGCGTGACTTGAGCAGTTCCTCAGTCCACGTGGACAGCTGCTCGGGCAGCGTGAGGAGGTGGAGCGTGTGCCCGGTGGGGGCGGTGTCGAAGATGACCACGTCGTAGTCCTTGTGGCCAAGTTCAACGTTCTCAGCCACGCGCTCGAGCATGGCCGCCTCGTGCGAACCCGGCGCATTGCGGGCCGAATCGAGATGGCGCTTTGCCGGCCCGTGCAACGACTCAGGGAGCATGCGCATCATCTGCCGGTAGACGGCGTCGAAGTGCTTGGCGACCAGAGTCTTTGGATCGATTTCCACGGCGTCGATGAGGCCGACGTCGGCGCCACCGAGTTGGGAATGCAGGTCGGCCACGGTGCCCGTGACGTCCCTGGGACGCATGAGGGGCGTGACCTTATCGGAAAGCTTCTTCGCCCACAGGTGGCCGAGGTTGTGTGCGGGATCGGTGGAGACGATGAGGACGCGCGCGCCTTGGAGCATGCGCCCAAGTGCCAGCGCTGAGCTGATCGACGTTTTGCCAACCCCGCCTTTGCCGCCAACAAACACGACCCTGTGATCGGCGATGTCATTTAACAACATGAGATGTGATCCAATGGTGTGCGAGGCATCCCCATCCGGCGGTGCCAGGCGTGGAAGTCCTCAAAGATGAATGGGAGAAGTTCCGCGTTGTAATACGCGGCGGGATCCGGCACTCCCAAGGCCTCGCCGAGCACAACGAGCGTGAAGAAATCTTCCTCGTCGCGCTTTTCGCGTGCGAGCGACTGGCGATAGGTCCGGGAGTAATACTCTTCAAACGCCCTATTAGCGGCGATGAGGCGCGCCCAGGCTCCCTGGGCGCGCCCCTTCGTTTTGTCAGACATGAGCCTTAGCTCTCCGACCCCGCACGAACCCACTCGTACGTGATGTCGGCGTCTGGCTCTTCGGCCGGCTCATCCTTGGCGCGGCGCATAGCGAGCACCGCTTCGATGGCCACCCAAATCGAGCAGAGAATGATGACCGCGTCGACGGCGAGCAGCAGGTAATCCGGGTTCTCCGGATTAGCGAAGCTGATCGCCTGATCGATTGCAGCCCAGAACGCCATGACGAAGACCAGCACCAGCGGGATCATAGCCGGCAGCGGGTTGCGCCGCTTGCGTAGCAGCATCACCGCGATGATCGAGAGCGTCAAGGACGCGAGCAGCTGGTTCGACGTACCGAATAGCGGCCAGATCCTCAGACCGCCTCCGCCGTCGAGGCCCTGCGAGAAGGTCATGCCAAGACCAAGCGCAACAACGATGGCCGTGGCAACGTACTTGCCGACCTTGATGTTGACGGTCGACGCCGCCTCCTGGACAACGAATCGCATGAGACGCAGGCCGGTATCCATCGTCGTCGCTGCGAACAGAACCGCCATGGTGGCAAGAACTGTGCCGGACAGAGACGCCGGAAGCCCGATGCCCTGCTCCATGAGGTTTCCGCCGCCCTCAACGAAGGCGTTAACGCCACCATTGCCGTACGCCGAGTAGACCTCTTCCCAACGTGCGAGGGTGCCGAAGCCACCTGCGACCGAGAGGATCGTGCCGAGCGAGAGCAGGCCCTCGCCGACGGCGCCGAAGTAGCCGACGAAGCGTGCGTCGGTTTCCTTATCGAGCTGCTTGGAGGACGTACCGGAGGAGACGATGCCGTGGAAACCGGAAATAGCGCCACAGGCGATTGTCACGAAGAGCAGCGGGACGATCGACGGCGTGCCGTCCGGGGTGTTGGTGTTCCAGAACGGTGCAACAACCTTCGTTGCGTCGGTGCTCATGATCGTGCCGATCAGGACCGAGGCGTAGAGCAGCGCGAGACCAATGAAGAGCTGAACGCCGTTGATGTAGTCACGCGGCTGGAGCAGCAGCCACACCGGGAGCGTGGATGCGATGGCGCCGTACACGAACAGGGCGATGATCCAGAACGCGTGTGGACCGATGCCAAGGAAGTTCTCGTCGAGCACGACGGGCACCTTGTCGCCAATGAAAATGAGCGTGTAGAGAACGACGACGCCGACAACCGTGACCGGCAAGAGCGGAAGCTTCAGGCGGTAAATTGCGATGCCGACGAGGACGGCCACGACGATCGCGCCCCACGCGGGGATGACCGCGGATGGCGTGGAAATGAACAGACCCGTGATGACCACGGCGAATGCGGTGACAACCATCAGCAGAACGAGGAAGATCACCACGAGGAAGAGGTAGGAGCCACGCTGACCAATGTAGCGCGACGCGATCGAGCCAATGGAACGGCCCTTGTTACGCTGCGACGCCCACAGTGCACCGAAATCGTGCATGCCGGCGAAGAACACGGTTCCAAGGGTGACCCACAGGAACGCCGGACCCCAGCCCCAAATAATTGCAACTGCAGGGCCGACGATCGGCGCCGCGCCTGCGACGGACGTGAAGTGGTGGCCCCAAAGAATGTACTTATTTGTAGGGACGTGGTCGACGCCGTCGTTAAATTCGTGGGACGGCGTGACGAAGGATTCATCGAGTTGGAAGACCTTGTTGGCGAGGTACTTCGAATACACAAAATATCCGAAAGCCATCATGGCCAATCCGATAAGCATGATCCATACAGAGCTCATGGAGTGCCCTTCTGTTATGGGTAGCCGAAACTACCGGGTGTGTAATGCCATGACCACGGCCGCTGTCCGTGCGGGACATAGGACGTTAGTCAGCGGTCTGTGAAATTATGTCAGACTTTGAGTGTGGTTGACAGCACACCGCACCGAATGTTGTCGAAAAGTTAACTAAGCGGCGAACTGAGGGCCGCGTAGAGGCGCGCAATCGCCATGCCGCCACGGGTGACGGTTTGCGCCATGCGGGTGAAACCGGCGTCCACATGCCGGACACCGGGCGCGGGGCAGGGCCGTTAGAGCGCGGTCGACGCGAGTAGGCGCTCGAGATCCGCGAGAGGCACAGCCGCGCCGAAGGCAGGATTGCCGGGCTCGAGTTTCTTACCTTCATGGAGCGACTGCAGCGGTAGCGGGTCGAAGCCCACGCGTGACGTGATTTCCTCGACGCGAGCTAGTGCATCGGCGTCGTCGGACGCCATCGCCATAGCAATGCGGTCGGGGGAACCTTCCGCTCGCGCCTCACCGGCGATGTCGTGGTAGCCAATGTGGTTAAAGCCTTTGACGAGCCGCGACGTGTTCAGATGTTGCGCAACGAGTTCCGACGACGACGGTTCGGCGTTGGCAAGCGGCGAATCAAGCCCGTCCGACTCCCACCAGTAATTCATGGCATCGACGACGATCTTGCCGGCAAGTGCGTCCGGATCCAGCGTCTCGTAGGCGGGCAGTGGTATCGCAAGCACGACGACGTCGGAGCTGGCGATCGCCTCTTCCTTCGTCATCGGTGTGGCACCAGGGGCGAGGATACTGACCGTCAGCGCGATTGGTTCGGGGTCTCCTGAGCGGGCGATGGCGACGTCGTAGCCCGCTTGGACGGCGATGCGGGCGAGTGCCGTGCCGAACTTGCCCGCGCCGAGGATGGCGATGTTACTCATCGCCCAGTTCCTTGCGCACGAGCGGGATAACCTCGGTACCGAAGAGCTCGATGGACTCGAGGCGAGCCTTGCCGGTGAGCGACTGCGAGCCGGAGTACGTGAAGTCGAAACGGTCAAGGTCAAGGGCGCGCACCGTGGCCACGATCTTTTCGGCCACCTGCTCGGGGTTGCCGATATAGAGGGAGCCGTGCTTGACCTCGTGCTCGTACTGGCCGCGCGAGAGGCCGGCCCAGCCACGCTCGGCTCCGATGCGGTCGCGGCCCTTTTTGAAGCCGGGGAAGTAGATTTCCTTGGCGTCTTTGGCATCCTTTTGGATGAATCCGTGGCTATGAACGCCCACGCGCTGCGGCTCCTTGCCGAGCTGTTCGAGGGCCGCGCGATAAAGATCTGCGAAGGGCTTGAACCGCGAGGCTTCGCCGCCGATGATCGCGAGCATCAATGGAAACTCGTACTTGGCCGCGCGGATCACGGACTCCGGGGAACCGCCCACGCCGACCCACGTCTCGATGCGTCCAGACTCCGTCTTGGGAAACACGTCGGCCTCGTTCAGGACCCGTCCGCCGCGGTCCCACGTCACCGGTTCTTCCTCTAAGAGCTCGTCCCACAGTGCGATCTTCTCGTCGAAGAGCTTGTTGTAGTCGCGCAGGTCGAAGCCGAAGAGCGGGAAGGATTCGGTGAACGAGCCTCGGCCGAGCATGATTTGCGCGCGCCCGTTAGAGACGCCGTCAAGGGTGGCGAAACGCTCGAAGAGTCGGACTGGATCGTCGGAGGACAGGACGGTGACGGCCGTGCCGAGCTTGATCGTGTCCGTCACCGATGCGGCGGCGCTCAGCACCATCTCGGGGGAGGAGATTGCGTAATCGTCGCGATGGTGCTCGCCCAGTGCGATCACGTCAATCCCGAGTTCGTCGGCGAGCTTCGCCTCCTCGACCACCTGGCGAAGCGCCTGTCCGTACGATACTGGCGTGCCGGCGTCGTCGACGGGCACCTCACCGAAGGTCTCAATTCCAAACTCGAAAGCCATGTCCATCCCTAACTCGCCCTCGCCGGGGCGCAAAATTCTACGTCCCGACGAGCCTACACCGCAGAAAGTGCAACTTTCAACTAATTAGGGTTGACGATCGCTATGGCCCTGCAGCGGGGTACTCCGGTGGGAAGAGAGGTGTCGGAGGCGAAGACGCATTCAGCTCCGTCGAGGGAGAAGGAAATGTGTTGGCCGTCGTGGAGCCCCGGCAGATCTTGGGCGAGATCGCCGTCGCCGACGACGATCTCGCTCGCGGTTTCAGTTGCCTCGGCGTCGCCATGCTTGCCCGTGATGTCGGCGGCTGAATTAAGGCGAATGATCGTGTGATCCTGATCGTGCCAGTGCGTCGGCGGGCTGACGGGCGCGGCGGCGAATTGGTCCAGCTCGGAGCCGGACACAACCTCAACCACGCCCGAGAGCTCTCCCGAACCGACGTCAGAAGAGGAGCAGCCGGCCAGGGCGAGCGTACAGATGAGGCCGACGGCCCATCGTGTGGAGGGCATTTAGAACCTGACTGCAGTTCCCGTTGCCACCACCATGAGCATGTCGCCGGCCGCGCCGAGGGTCTCGTAGTCGTAGCGGAAGCCGACGACGCCGTGTGCGCCCATGTGCTCTGCCCGGGCCACCATTTCCTGGAGCGCCGAATCGCGTGCCTTGACGAGCTCCTGCTCGTAGCCCTCCGAACGGCCGCCGAAAATGTTGCGTAGGCCAGCGCCGATGTCCTTGACCAAGTTAATTCCGACGATGTTTTCGCCGTTGACGATTCCGAGATACTCGGTGACGGGGTGACCCTCGACCCGTGACGTGGTGGTAACGATCATTGATGCCTCCATGGCGATTTAAGCGAAGTGGATGGTTCGATCTTAACTCTCCAGGTGGCCGGAGAGAGTGCGACTCGGGGTGGAATCTGGGGCAGTGCACGTCATGACCAGAGCGGATCTGGATATGACGAAGCCCCGGTTGAACCGGGGCTGTGTGGAGCGGGTGACGAGAATCGAACTCGCACTATCTGCTTGGAAGGCAGAGGCTCTACCATTGAGCTACACCCGCGCATCAGTCGCGCTGACCAGTTGAGTTTAGCAAGAAAATTTTCATAACTGAAAATGCGCTAGGTGATTTCGCGCTCACCGGCAGGGTCAGATTTCGTTTCCCGTGCGATTGTCCTCTAGGATGGTCTGCGACGGGGCATGGCGCAGTTTGGTAGCGCGTCCGCTTTGGGAGCGGAAGGTCGTAGGTTCAAATCCTGCTGCCCCGACCACCTCCCGCGACACAGGTCAACCTGTGCCGCGGGTTTTTCATGCGCCCTTTCGTGGGCCCGTAGCGCCCATAGCCTTATAGCCCTTATGGCCCATATTGCCCCCCTGCGCAGATGGTGCAGGAAATTGCTAAATGGGGCAGGAAGTTCCTGCCCGGTTTGACTGGAACCTGCACCGTTTGTGCAAGGGTGGTGGCGCTGGGGCGCCTGCGTTTGGAGGCCTCGGCACTGGGTCGGGTGTGCTCGGATGCCGGCACAGATGGTGCAGGAAATCGCTAAATGGGGCAGGAAGTTCCTGCCCGGTTTGACTGGAACCTGCACCGTTTGCACAAGAGGACAGGCGCTGGAGCATGTGCGCTGTGAGATCTCGGCGGGAGGTGCGTCGTCGCCGTCGTCGTCGCTTTGCTCTCGAATTGCCGCACAGGACAACCTGCGTCGCATATGCCCATGCGGGTAATAGCCGCGCTGATGGGAGCGTTGGCCATTATCTTTGGCTCGTTCGCATTGGCGAGCGCACCTGCACATGCAGCACAGGTGCAGCCCGATGCTTCAAACATCGCAATCACTGACGCCAATGGCGAGCCGATTACAACCGTCGCCAACAACACGCCGTACAAGATCACGTTTGATTTTGAGCTTGCCAACGCCAATCCTGGTGACACGTTCGTCGTGGCGGTGCCCGAGGGCTTCGTCGTCGACAATGTTCCAGAGGTTGCTCTCGACGAGATCGCCGTTGCGCGACGTACGAGTGAGACCACTGTTACGGTGACCTTCACCGATGCGGTTGCATCGCTTGAAAACCTCCGCGGCGGGTTCACCTACACGTTCCGATACGCGGCGACGCCGGAAGAGGGCGAGATTCCCGATCGCGAACTGACAATCGGCAACACCTCTGTCTACTGGCCTGAACTCAAGTACGGACCCGGCCAAGAGCCCATGCCGCTTATCATCAACAAGTGGTCCGGATTCAGCACCGACACCGTCAACGCGAGGGGCCCCGGATGAGCCGACGACGGATCCGGCGCCGGAGACGACTCCGACTGACACGGACACGATCGTGGCCGAGGCCGACGCTCCGAAGCTCCCGAAGACTGGTGCACAGTCGCTGGCGCTTGGCGCGCCTGCAATGCTGCTGCTCCTTGCGGGAGGCGGACTCGTTGCTCGTAGGAGCATGGCTGCCTAGCAGTCAGTAGTAGCTCGAGCTACATTGCTCCGAAAAGGGCGGTTATGGGCACATGCTCGTAACCGCCCTTTTGGTTGCGTCTTCCCGGCCACTCACGTTCCTGGCAACTCACGCCGCCGCGATTGTGCTTCCGATGAAACCTCGAGCGAGAAAGTCGCTCTCGCAAGAGACTCCCACGTAGCCTTAACGGAACACAGCGTAGGAAGGCTGACCAATGGAATACAGACGTTTAGGGAACTCTGGACTCGTCGTGTCGCTGCTCGGATACGGTGCGAACAACCTTGGCCGCGCGGGCACGAAGACCGAAGATCAAGCCGGTGCGGACGCGATTGTCGGCGCGGCACTTGACGCGGGCATCACCTACTTCGATTCTGCCGACGTGTATGGAGCCGAATACGGAATGTCTGAGCGACTGCTCGGCAAGGCCCTCGGGTCACGCCGCGACGAGGCCGTCGTCGCCACGAAGTTTGGCATGCCGCGCTCGAAGCCAGGCGATGACATCGCACGGGGGAGCCGCGCCTACATGCTGCGCACCCTCGAGGGGTCGCTCGAGCGGCTCGGCACCGATTACATCGACCTGTACTACTACCACAGCCCCGACGAGCTGACGCCGCTGGAGGAAACGGTCGACGCGCTGGAGACGGCCGTCGAGCAGGGCAAGGTGCGCTACTACGCGATTTCTAATATGGCAGGGTGGCAGACAGCTGCCACCGCAGAGTTGGCGACGACGGGCCGCCTCGTGGGCACCCAGAGTCACTACAACTTGATCGACCGCCGCGCCGAGCTGGAGATTCTGCCGGCCGCCCGCCACTACGGACTCGGCGTCATTCCCTACTTCCCGCTGGCAGCGGGGTTGCTCACGGGCAAGTACACCGAGGGCAATCCGGGGGACGGCCGCCTCAAGGAAGGCGATCCGAAGATCGAGGCTGCGGATATGGATCAGTTGCGCGCCTACCGTGACTTCTGCGAGGAGCGCGGCTTCGATCAAGCCCAGGTGGCCATCGCGTGGCTCGCGCATCAGGACCCCGTCGCCTCGATTATCGCCGGCGCGACCAAGCCCGAGCAGATTGAGTCGAACGCCGGGGCCGCGGCCATCACGCTCAGCGACGACGACCTCGCCGCCCTCGACGAAATCTTCCCGCCGGCCGAGAAGGTGGCGCTGTTCTAGCGCAACTGTGGTTGCTTTCATGCGCCGTTGTGGTTGCTCTCATGGTGATGAATGGCAGGATTAACGCCGATTTGATCTATTATTGAACGGTGTTGCGTGCAAGGCACGTGTGAAGAAGTGAAGGACGGCAGCCCGTCCCCGAACCCAGGAGAATTGTGAAGCAGAACGTAGAGCACTTGAGCGAAACCCGCGCCAAGCTGAGCGTTGAGGTCCCCGCCAAGGATTTTGAGCCGGAGTACAACAAGGCAGCCAAGGAGCTCGCCAAGCAGGTGGACATCCCCGGATTCCGCCGTGGCAAGGCCCCGCGCCGTGTTGTCGAGTCGAAGATTGGCCGCGGATACATCATCGAGCAGGCCATCAACGACAACCTTGATACCTACTACCAGGCCGCCGTGGCCGAGGCGGGCATCGTGCCGATGTCGCGCCCGGAAGTGGAGATCGACGAGGTTCCGGAGATGACCGGCAAGGGCGATAAGACCGCCCTGAAGTTCACGGTTGAGGTGGACGTGCGCCCCGAGATCTGGATGCCGAACCCGGCAGACTTCGAGGTCGAGGTTCCCGCAGTTGAGGTCTCCGACGACGACGTTCAGTCCGAGCTCGATGCGCTACGCGAGCGCTTCTCCACGCTGACCGACGTCGATCGCAAGGCTAAGGAAGGCGACTACGTCAACATCGATATGGTGGCCACGATCGGCGACGAGAATATCGACGACGTCGCTGGAGTGTCGTACCGCATCGGCGATAACAACATGCTCGACGGCCAGGACGAGGCACTCACGGGTGCCAAGGCTGACGACGTTATCGAGTTCAAGGCAAAGCTCGCCGGAGGCGAGCATGAGGGCGAAGAAGCCGACGTGAAGATTACCGTTCACTCGGTCAAGGAGTCGGTGCTTCCTGAGGCAGACGACGACTTCGCGATGATGGCCTCCGAGTTTGACACGATTGACGAGCTCAAGGACGATCTACGCGAGCAGGCCACGAAGGCCAAGGCCAACAACCAGCTCTCGGGCGCTTACGACGCGCTCGTGTCCCAGCTCGTTGAGGCGTCGGACTTCCCGCTTCCCGAAAGCGTGATCGACGAGGAGATCGCCAACCACCTGCGCAACGAGGGCAAGGAGCCCGGCGACGCGCACGGCGAGGAGATCCGCCCCGACATCGAGGAAGCACTGCGTAACCAGCTCCTCCTCGACACCTACGCCGAGGCATTCAAGGTGGAGGTCTCCCAGCAGGAGCTTCTCGACTTCCTCATCACCCAGGCCCAGATGTACGGCATGGATCCGAACCAGTTCGTTCAGGCTGCCGCTCAGGCCGGCCAGATCAACGCGTTCGCTGGTGAGATGGCTCGCAACAAGGCCGTGATGGCCGCGCTGCGCCTCGCGAAGGTCAAGGACGAGAACGGCAACGAGGTTGACGTCAACGAGATCCTCGGCGAGCAGGCTGAGGGAGAGGTCGTCCCGGAGTTCACGGACAAGCCGAAGAAGTCGGCCAAGAAGTCGGCCAAGAAGGCCGACGCGAAGGATGAGAAGACCAAGGCCGACAAGAAGGCTGACAAGGCTGAGAAGGCTGACGACTTCGATCCTGCCGAGCACACGGTTGACCAGGTGCTCGAGTACGTCGAGAAGGCCGACGACGACGACGAGAAGGCTCGCGTCCTCAAGGCCGAGAAGGCCGGTAAGGCGCGCAAGGGCATCGTCTCGAAGCTCGACTAATTATCGCCACTGCGCGGGGCGTACCAAGAGAACAGGGTGACTGAACTTTTGGTGCGCCCCGTCGCCATTGTCTGTGCCGAGAACGCTTGAGGCCGGGCATGTGCCAACAGCGAAATAGCGCAGAATTCGGGAAGTAATCAACGTGTCAATCGTTAGTATCGATTGAGTGAAAAGGGAGCGCGCCATGCACAGTGCGCGCAGACCTGAAGAATCAGCCCAGCCCGTAAGGGCGAAGGAGGGGGCATGGATATGCCACAAGCAGCTGTCGGCAGCCAGAATCTTGGCCTCGGCGACTCAATTTACAACCGGCTCCTGAAGGAGCGCATCATTTGGCTCGGCGATCAGGTTACTGACGAGCTTGCCAACATGGTCTCCGCTCAGCTTCTCCTGCTGGCCGCAGAGGATCCGGACAAGGACATCTACCTGTACATCAACTCCCCGGGCGGTTCCGTCACGGCGGGTATGGCCATTTTTGACACGATGCAGTACATCAAGCCCGATGTGGCGACGGTGGGCATGGGCCTTGCGGCGTCGATGGGTCAGTTCTTGCTGACCGCAGGCGCGAAGGGCAAGCGCTACATCACCCCGCACACCCGCGTGCTCATGCATCAGCCGCTCGGCGGCGTCGGCGGTACGGCAACCGAGATCCGCATCAATGCAGACCTGATCTTGCAGATGAAGCAGGAGCTGTCGGCCTTGAACGCGAAGCACACAGGCAAGTCGGTGGAGCAGATCCTCGAGGATTCGGACCGCGATAAGTGGTTCACCGCTCCGGAGGCCCTCGAGTACGGCTTCGTTGACCAGATCATCGAGCATTCGTCGTCCGTCGTTGGCGGCGGTGGCGTTGACCGCGGTGCAGCGGCCAAGTCGGACGAGAAGTAGGAGGAGAAGATGATGAACAACAACGGAATGATCCTCCCAGGTGCCGGGGTGTACGCAGCCCATAACGGTGGACCCGCCGGCGGGACGGCGTCGCAGATGCCGTCTAACCGCTACGTCCTGCCGAACTTCGAAGAGCGCACGCCGTATGGCTACAAGCGCCAGGATCCGTACGCGAAGCTGTTTGAGGACCGCATCGTGTTCCTCGGCGTGCAGGTGGACGACGCGTCCGCCGACGACGTCATGGCTCAGCTCCTCGTGCTTGAATCCATCGATCCCGAATCGCCGATCACGATGTACATCAATTCGCCCGGTGGCTCGTTCACTGCGATGACGGCGATCTACGACACGATGCAGTACGTCAAGCCGGAGATTCAGACGGTCTGTCTAGGTCAGGCCGCATCGGCTGCCGCGATCCTGCTGGCCGGCGGTTCGCCGGGTCGTCGTCTGGCTCTGCCCAACGCGCGCGTGCTGATTCATCAGCCTGCGATGCAGGGCGCACAGGGGCAGGCGTCGGATATCGCGATCATCGCAGACGAGATCGACCGCATGAACCAGTGGCTCATCGACACGCTCGCCGAGCACACCGGCCAGGATCCGAAGCAGATCGAGCTCGATATTTCGCGCGACAAGATCCTCTCGGCCGAGCAGGCTAAGGAATACGGCATCGTCGATCAGGTGCTGACCTCGCGTAAAACGAGCCGTCAGCCGATCGAAGGCTAGATGACCTAGGCGTTAGCCAAAGGTGGGGGTGGAATTCATAGCGAATTCCACCCCCACTTCTTGCGCTGGCTCTGCTGCCTGCTCTGACGGCTGCTCCTGTGCCTGTTCCTGTGCCGGCACTTACGCTGGCGGCCCGCTAGACCTCGATAATCTCGACCTCGTGCTCGCGGCAGAGGTCTGTGATGTGTTCAGGCGTGCCCTTTTCCGTGATGATGTAGTCGAATAGGCCGATGTGCGCGGTCCTCACGGGCGCGCGCTTGTCGAACTTCGATAGGTCAGCCAGAAGAATCTTCGTCTTGGCAATGTCTAACATCGCGCGCTTTGTGGATGCGACGTACGTGTGCGGATTGCACAGGTAGCCGCTCGAGATCGCGCTGTCTGACATGAGGCAATAGTCGGCTTCAAATCCGTTGATCGCGTCGGTTGTATTCGCGCCGTAGAAACTATCGGACCACGGGTAGTATTCGCCGCCCACATTATGCAGCGTCACGTGCGGCCGAGAACCGACGAGGCGCAGGACGGCGAGCGAATTGGTAATGATCGGTCGGGGAGCTGTCCGTGACGGCGTCGAGACCGGGCAGAACCGAGGAGGAATCATCCGCAATAATCGAACTGCTCGGCGCGATAATCTCAGCGATCGGCCCCGCAAACGCTTCCTTCGCCGCGCGCGCCTGATCCGCCCGCATTGTGCTCGATAGGTCGGTCATGCTCACCGACGCGGCCGTGACCATGCCCCGATCGAGCTTGACTACACCGGCTGCCTCGAGCAACCCGATATCCCGATAGACGGTCACCAACGAGACATCGAGTTGCTGAGCAAGTGCTTATGGTCCTCCATGGAGGAGCTTTGCATCGCTGGAGGTCCGTAATTGGAATCGGACACGGAGATTCAACGTTTTAAGGTCCTCCATTTGTCTGACGGACCTCCATTGGTTGAATCGTCCTCCATGGAGGAGGTTAAAGAGGGGTTAATGGGCGTGAAGCTCTCGAGTTCCTTCGAATGTGAGGCGGATGCGTCATTGTGTGGTGGTTGCGTGGGCCCCATCGACGCCTGCCCATCGTCGGGGCTCTGCTGTTGCCGGTTGGCGGGCTCTGCTGTTGCCGGTTGGCGGGCTCTGCTGTTGCCGGTTGGCGTGGTTTATGGTCCTCCATGGAGGAGCTTTGCATCGCTGGAGGTCCGTAATTGGAATCGGACACGGAGATTCAACGTTTTAAGGTCCTCCATTTGTCTGATGAACCTCCATTGGTTGAATGGACCTCCATGGAGGAGCTTTCGGCAGCTGCCATCGACGGTTGGCCTGGTTTAGGAACCTCCATTGGTTGAATGGACCTCCATGGAGGAGCTTTGCATCGCTGAAGGTCCGTAATTGGAATCGGACACGGAGATTCAACGATTTAAGGTCCTCCATTTGTCTGACGGACCTCCATTGGTTGAATCGTCCTCCATGGAGGAGCATTCGCCAGGCGTCATCGCTGAGCAAACGGAAAACCCAACCCACCTCCAGCCACCGCTCACCATCGCCGCTCATCACCACCCGCCCCGCCTACCCGCCGATGCGCCATCGCCCACTCACCACCGCGTGCTCACCACTAACTGCTCGCCATCGCCCACCCATCACAGCCCACACCGCCCGCGCGTGGGATGATTCATTCCTCCAGAGGCGTGGCACACTGGAAGACGATGCCTTTTTGGTGTGGAATGGGAAGCAGGTTATGAAAGAGGTTGCACAATGACTCGTACCGCTGACGCGGCAGACATGCTCAAGTGCTCGTTTTGCCAGAAATCCCAGCGCCAGGTCCGCAAACTGATTACGGGCTCGGGCGTCTACATCTGCAATGAGTGCATTGACCTGTGCAACGAGATCATTGAAGAGGAGTTCGGAGCCGAGGCCGAGGCCAAGCCGCTGACCGAGCTGCCCAAGCCGAAGGAAATCTACGATTTCCTCAATGAGTACGTGGTCGGCCAGGACAACGCCAAGCGCACGCTGTCAGTTGCCGTATACAACCACTACAAGCGCATCCGCGCCCAGGATGCCGTTTCGGTGGCCAAGAAGGACGACGATCACGTGGAGATCGGCAAGTCCAACATCCTCCTGATCGGCCCCACGGGCACCGGCAAGACGTACCTCGCGCAGACCCTCGCCAAGATCCTCGATGTGCCATTCGCGATTGCTGACGCGACCGCGCTGACGGAGGCCGGGTACGTGGGCGAGGACGTCGAGAACATTTTGCTCAAGCTCATTCAGGCCGCCGACGACGACGTGGCGCGTGCCGAGCGAGGCATCATTTACATTGACGAGATTGACAAGATCTCGCGCAAGTCGGAAAATCCGTCGATCACCCGAGACGTGTCGGGTGAGGGAGTGCAGCAGGCGCTCCTGAAGATCATCGAAGGAACGGTGGCCGCCGTGCCGCCGCAGGGCGGGCGCAAGCACCCCCAGCAGGACTTTATCGAAATCGACACGTCGAACGTTCTCTTCATCGTGGCCGGAGCCTTCGCTGGCATGGAAGAGATCGTCTCCTCCCGCACGGGCCGCCGGGGTATCGGCTTCGGCTCCGCGTTGCACGAGGCAGAAAAGGCCGCGGAGCTCCTCAAGCAGACGACGCCCGAGGATCTCCACAAGTTCGGCCTCATCCCGGAGCTAGTGGGCCGACTTCCGGTCATCGCAACCGTCGATGACCTGACCGAGGAGGACTTGGTGGAAATCCTCCAGACTCCGCGCAACGCTCTGGCCAAGCAGTACCAGAAGATGTTCGAGCTCGACGGCGTCACGCTCGAGTTCACCGACGACGCCCTGGTCGCGATTGCAGCCGAAGCCATTTCGCGTGGCACGGGCGCTCGCGGTCTGCGCTCCATTCTCGAAAAGCTCCTGAACGAATTGATGTTCGAGCTTCCATCGCGCGACGACGTGGAGAAGGTTTTGATCGACGCCGACGTCGTCGCCGGCACCGGCGAACCGACGCTGGTTTTGAGCAATCGAAAGAATAAGACGGCTTAGGAGCCACCATGACTGAGATGTCAAAGGACGCCCGGCCGGAGTCTGCGATTCCTGAGCAGGAGTCCGCGAATCCTGAGCAGGAGATCCCGCGCGAGCTGGACAACTTCCGCAAGACGATCGATAACCTCGACGCGGCGCTGGTGAACATCTTGGCGGAACGGTTTCGCTGCACCCAGCAGGTGGGCAAGCTAAAGGCTGAGCACGACCTTCCGGCGTCGGACAAGGAGCGCGAGGCGCGCCAAATCGCGCGCTTGCGCAGGCTCGCCGAGGACGCCGAACTTGATCCCGTCTTCGCCGAGAAGTTCCTCAAATTCATCGTGGCCGAAGTTATTCAGCACCACGAACAGATCGCGGCGGAAAAGAAGCAGTAGCGCCAGTGCTAGTAGCGCCAGTGCTAGTGGCGCTACTGCCCGAGAAGCCTACTTGTCGTAGATGCGCTCGATGACCTCCGCGTAGTCCTTGAGGACCGCCGTGCGCTTCACCTTCAGTGAGGGAGTCATGTACCCGTTCTCCACGGTGAAGTCGCCGGAGAGAATCTCGAACTTGCGGATCGACTCCGCGCGCGAAACGTGTTCGTTCGTGCGCTTGATCGCGCGGTCGATGGCCGCGATGATCTGCGGATCGGTGATCGCCTCGGTGGCGGACATGGCCGGAAGTCCGCGGTTGTTGAGGTACTGGGGGAGCGCTTCGGCGTCGATGGTGACGAGCGCCGAGACGAACGGCTTCTGATCGCCCACAACCACAACCTGAGAAATGATCGGGTGCGAACGGAGGCGGTCCTCAAGCTCGGCGGGCGCGACGTTCTTGCCGCCAGCCGTGACGATGATTTCCTTCTTGCGGCCAGTGACCCACACGAAGTCGTCCTCGTCCACGCGGCCGATGTCGCCGGTGCGGAACCAACCATCCTCGGTGAACGCCTCGGCCGTGGCCTCGGGGTTGTTGTGGTACTCCTTGAACACGTGATCGCCCTTGACGAGGATCTCGCCGTCCTCGGCGGCCTTGACGTAGCAGCCGGGGTAGGCCGGTCCAACCGAGCCAAGGCGCGACTTGTGCGTGCGGTTCACGGTGGTCGGAGCGGAGGTCTCGGATAGGCCGTAACCCTCGAGCACTTGGATTCCGGCGCCGGTGAAGAACGCGGCGAGGCGGTTGCCCAGCGGCGCGCCGCCGGAAATCGCGTACCTGACGCGGCCGCCCATGATCTCCTTGATGTTCGAGTACACGATCTTGTCAAACATCTGGCGCTGGGTGACGAGGCGCTTGGACGGGCCTTCCTCGGTCTCGAGTGCGCGCGCGTACTTGATGGCCACCTTGGCAGCCGTGCGGAACATCTTAAGCTTCAAGCCCTTGCCGGCCTTCGCGTCGGCGGCGTTGTAGATCTTCTCAAACACGCGCGGAACGGCGAGCACAAACGTCGGGCGGAAGGACTGCATGTCGGCTACGAGGTTCTTCGTGTCGGGGGAGTAACCCACGGCGCAACCGGCGTACAGCACGACGACGTTAATGAAGCGTGCGAACACGTGCGCCATGGGCAGAAACAGCAGCGTGCTGGCGCCCTTGCGCGAGATGACATCCATGAGGCCCTCGTCGGCGGGGCCGTTGAGAACCACGTGGAGGAGGTTGCGGTGCGTGAGCACGACGCCCTTGGGCCGGCCCGTGGTGCCGGAGGTGTAGATGATCGTCCACACGTCGTCGGCCTTCTGCGCGTCGATGCGGCGATCAATTTCGCTGTCATCTTCGAGCGTTCCGGCGGAGGTGATGCGGCCCTGGGCGTCGTCGGCGATCACGAAGATCTGCTCGAGGATGTCCAGCTTGTCTTTGACGGGCTCGAGCATGGATTCGAGAGCCTGATCGGCGACGACGGCGAAGCGGCAGCCCGCGTCCTCGATGATCCACTCGGCTTGTTCCACGACGGACGTCTCGTAAATCGGCACCGCATAACCACCAGCGAACTGGATGGCGAAGTCGAAGACGGACCATTCGTAGGAGGTCGGAGCCATGATGGCGACTCGATCGCCCGGCTTGAGACCGTAGGCGATGAATCCGCGGGCGAGTGCTCGCACCTCGTCAATGAACTGTGCCCAGGTGACCGAAATCCACTGGGTGCCCATCGACGACTTACGCTTGCAGGCCACCACCTTCGGCATTTCTTGCCCGCGCCTGCGGATGAGGGCAGGCACTGTCATCGATTCGGTGACTTCCATCTTTCCAGGGATGAATGACACGCCTTCTTCGTTGATGTATTCGCTCACGATGCTCCTTCATCATTTTCGATAAACCTACGCTAGCGTAACCACATGCCAACGTGGCGGATTTCTGGCAATAAGTGCCATGAAATCCGCCACGTCAGGAGTGCGAGGTGCCCGATTAGTCCGTCATGAACTCGAAGGCTGTGACCCGCGGCTCGTCCACGTCGGCCTCGGCGAACGTCAATTCGCCGACGACGTGCGCGGCCGATTCGAGCTCGCTACGCACAATTTCGCTCGAGTCGAGCGAGCCTGCCGGGATCTCCAGCGTCACGCTCTGGTAGGGCGTGCGCTGGGAAACCTTTTCCTCGGACTTGACCTTGCGGAGCGCTGCGAGCGCGGAGCCGGCGACGTCGACGAGCGCGGCGTCGCCGTTGGCCTCCCCGAGTTCCTCCACGGTCGGCCAAGGCGCATTGTGGACCGAACCGGTGCGGTACCAGGACCACACCTCCTCGGTTGCATAAGGCAACACCGGCGCGAACAGTCGCAAGAACGCGTCGACGGCCAGATTGAGCGTGACCCGCGCCGAGCGCACCTTGGCCTCGCCGCCGTCAGCCGAGAACTCGCCGTCGCGATCGTAGGCGCGATCCTTGACGAGCTCGAGGTAATCGTCGCAGAACGTCCAGAAGCACGTTTCGGCGAGCTCGAGGGCGCGCGTGTGATCGTAGGACTCGAATGCCGTGGTGGCGCGTTCGATGACGCCGGAGAGCATTGCGAGCATGGCGTGATCGAGCGGCTCGGTGACGGCGCTCGGATCGAGATCCACCGCGGCGTCCCCGCCAGCCATGCCGAGAGCAAACTTCGAAGCGTTGAGGATCTTCATCGCAAGGCGACGCCCGATCTTCATCTGCTGCTCGTCGAAGGCCGCATCCGTTCCGAGGCGAGCGGAGGCTGCCCAGTAGCGGACGGCGTCGGAACCGTGCTGCTCCAGCAGACCCATCGGCGTAACCACGTTGCCCTTGGACTTGGACATCTTCTTGCGGTCCGGATCGAGAATCCAGCCGGAGATCGCGGCGTGCTTCCACGGAAGATCGCCGAACTCGAGGTGTGCTCGAACGATGGTGGAAAAAAGCCACGTGCGGATGATGTCCTGGCCCTGCGGGCGCAGATCCATCGGGTAGACGGCCGAGAACAGGTCCTTGTCTCGCAGCCAGCCACCGGCCACCTGCGGAGACAACGACGAGGTCGCCCACGTATCCATGATGTCCACTTCGCCCACGAAACCGCCCGGCTCACCACGCTGGGACTCGTCGTAGCCCGGGGGCGTATCTGAGGACGGATCCACCGGGAGCATGTCCTCGGTCGGCGTGATGACGGCGTCGTAATCCACGTCGCCGGACTCGGAGACCTTGTACCACAGCGGAATCGGAACGCCGAAGAACCGCTGGCGCGAAATGAGCCAGTCGGAGTTCAGGCCCTCGACCCAGTTGTTGTAGCGCACGCGCATGAAGTCGGGGTGGAACTCGAGTTCCTTGCCGCGCTCGAGGAGGTTCTCGCGCAGATCCTTGCCGTTGGCCTCTTCGTAGGCACGCCCGCCGTTGCGGATGTACCACTGGCGCGAGGTGACGATCTCGAGCGGCTTATCGCCCTTCTCGAAGAAGTTCGTCATGCGCTGGGTCGGCTTCTCCTCGCCGATCATCTCGCCGGTGTCCTTGAGCTTGTCCACGAGGATCTTCCGACCGGTGAAGGTGGTCTTGCCAGCCATGTCCTCGTACGTCTGAACGCCCTGCTCGGAGGTGATCCACTCCGGCGTTTCGTTCAGGAGGCGGCCATCCTTGCCGAGCACGGCGCGCATCGGCAGGTCAAGCTCTCGCCACCACTGCACGTCGGTGAGATCGCCAAATGTACAGCACATCGCGATGCCCGCGCCCTTGTCGATTTCTGCGGCAGGGTGAGCCAGGATCGGGACCTCGACGCCGAACACCGGCGTCGTCGCGCTCTTACCGAACAGGTGCTGGTAGCGCTCGTCGTCCGGGTGGGCGATGAGGGCAACGCACGCCGGCAGGAGCTCGGGGCGGGTGGTCTCGATGGGTACGTCCTCGCCATCGGCGTGGAACACGAGCGTGTGGTAGGCGCCCGGGTACTCGCGGGCTTCAAGTTCAGCCTGCGCGACGGCGGTCTGGAACGTGACGTCCCACAGACCCGGAGCCTGCGCCTGGTAGGCCTCACCGCGCTGAAGGTTGCGGATGAACGCCGTTTGCGCCACGCGCTGCGCGTTCGTGTCGATCGTCTGGTACTGGTGCTTCCAGTCGATCGAGAGCCCGAGTCGGCGCCAGAGCGCTTCGAACTGCTTCTCGTCCTCGGCCGTTAACTTCCAGCACAGCTCGATGAAGTTGCGCCGCGAAATCGGCATCTGATCGGCGTACTTGATCGACTTGCCATCCCCGCCGTCGTGCGGAGGCACGAAATCCTCGACGTAGGGCTTCGACGGATCAACGCGCACGCCGTAGTAATTCTGGACGCGGCGCTCGGTGGGCAGGCCGTTATCGTCCCAGCCCATCGGGTAAAACACGTTGTAGCCGCTCATGCGCTTGTAGCGCGCCACCACGTCGGTGTGCGTGTACGAAAATACGTGACCGACGTGCAGCGAGCCCGAGACGGTGGGCGGGGGCGTATCAATGGAGTACACCTGCTCGCGGGTGGTGTTGGCGTCAAACGTGTAGGTGCTCGACTCTTCCCAAGTCGCACCCCAGCGCTCTTCCAGCCCGTCCAAGTTTGCCTTCTTCGGCACCTGCGTGGATCTACGTAGCGTTTCGTCAGTCATGGGGCCATTCTTCCATGTTCGGCGCGCGGTGCGAACTTTGGTCGGTGTGAAGTGATCCATGCGAAAGGTTCGCGCCGGTTAGGTACTATCACCTAATGGCTCACATCCAAGCTGTCTCCGTTCCCGGCATCCCCACCCTGACCACAGGGGACGATGTCGCAGCCGTCATCGCTCCGCATCTGAATACGGCGGCGTGGCCCGACGGCTACGTGGGCATGCGAGGCGACGACATCGTGGTCATTTCCGGCAAAATCGTTGCGAAAGCGCAGGGGCGCTGGCACAGGTTTGGGGAAGCACCGGACGGCTTTCGCACGCGCGTTGGCATTCCGGACAAGCTTGGTTTGAAAGCTCCCGACGACGTCGATGCGGCAGCCGCCGAGATCCGCCGCGGACTTGCGGCTCGGTTTGGTGGGCGCCCCGGCGTCATCATCGCAGGCTCAGGTTCCGGGCGAGAACCGGGCAGGGGAGTCGTCGATATTGCTCTTGGGTCGGCCGGGTTGGATGTGCTCAATGCAGACGGGGACTCGGTGATTGACGCGATTGCCGCGCTCGCAGGCGTCGTGTCGATGGGCGAACAAAGCTCGCCGGTCGTGGTGGTGCGCGGGGTACCCGAGGTCATGATCTGGGAAGACCTCTAACGCGGGGCGCGCTGAGTTAAGACCCGGCGATCTCGTTATCCCGCGCGATTGCGGCGTTGACGGCGTCGATGACGGCCGGGGTGAAGCCCGCATCCTCCATCGCGATGAGGCCGGCAATTGTGGTTCCGCCTGGGGACGTCACCTGATCGCGCAGCTCGGCGGGCGTGTGCGTATTGAGCGAGTCCAGCACCAGCTGGGCGCTACCGAGTACGGCCTGAGCGGCGATGCGACGCGCCTCGTCGAGCTTGATGCCGTTGGCCAGCGCACCGCGGGCGAGCGCGTCGATATAGGTGTACGTCCACGCCGGCGAGGCGCCCGCGATTGCGGCGAATGCGGGGAAGTCTTTCTCGGGGAGCACGGTGGTTAACCCGACCGCGTCGAAAACCTCGCGGACGGCGGCGAGTTGCTCGGGCGTCGTCGAGTCATTCGCACACAGCGCACTCATTCCGGCACCGATCTGCGAGTTCACATTGGGCATGACGCGCACGAGCGCTGTATCCGCTGGAAGCGCGGACTCCAGCTTGGCAAGGGGTGCTCCAGCCGCAACGGAGACGATGACCCGGCCGACGGCGTCGCTGCCAAGCTCGCTCAGGACGTCGGCCATCTGGTAGGGCTTGACGCCGACGACGATCGTGCCGCCCTCGCCAACGGCGCGCGCGAGCTCGGCGTTCCCCTCGACGAAAGTGACGCCGAAGCCGTCCGCCTGTTCGCGGCCCTTGGCGGCGTTCGTGCGCGTGATGAGGACGTCGCTCGCCTCGAGCGTGCCCGCGCTGAGAACTCCGCGCAAGATTGCAGTATTCATGTTTCCAGTGCCAATAAATCCGAGCATGCCCCTATCCTCGCACACCGGACGCGCCGACGATGTGGAGATCGCGCCCGCCGCGAGTAAGCTACGAAACCGTAGCTAAATGGACGGATTGACCGAAAAGGAGGGAGCCGTGGCGAAGAAGGACGTTGGCGTGAATCTGTGGGCGCTCGTCATGTGGTGCTACCGCGCCGTGATCGTCGGGTTCTCGGGCTGGTACACGTGGAAGGCTTTGAGCGATCTGAACGACTGGAACGTCGTGGTCAACTTCGCCTACCTCACGCAGGTGACCAACGCTGCCGTCCTCGTCTATTACCTCGCATGGGTGGTGAAGGCACTGCTGAATGGCGCACGGCGCACCGCCGATTATTCGGCGGAAATTCGCGGTTTTGTGGTGATGCTCTCGTCGATGGTCGGGCTACTGTTCAACACTTTGCTTGGCCCGGTGGACAGCTGGCATTCGACTGTTGCTCACGTCATCGTGCCCGCGCTCGTGGTGATCGACTGGCTCCTATTCGGCGGCAATCAACACCGGATTCGGCGCTGGGTACCGGCCGCGTGGCTCGTGCCCGTGCTTGTCTACCTCGGTTATTACGTGTGGTACTCGACGTCGGGCGGTTATGCACACCCGTATCCGTTCCTGGATCCGGCGGCCTCTGACTTTGTCGAATGGATCGCCATCCTCTCGGTCTCGTTCCTGACCGGCGCATATCTTGTGTATTTCGTGGGCAAGCTCATCTCGCGTGTTAGGGTGCCGCGTAGATCAACTCGCCACTATTCCTAAGGAGTTCCCATGGCCCGCACAGCACTCGTCACCGGCGCAACCACCGGAATTGGAGCAGCGACAGTCCGCGCCCTTCGCGCCGACGGCTTCGATGTGATCGCCACCGGCCGCCGCGCCGACCGGCTTGAAAAGCTCGCCGACGAGACCGGCTGCCGCTTCATCGCGGGCGATCTCACCAACGATGACGACGTGGCTGCCATCGCCGAATTTGCCGGCGACGTTGATGTGCTGGTCAATAACGCCGGCGGTGCGATCGGCCAAGATCCTGTTGCCGAGGGCAAGATTGAGGACTGGCGCAAGATGTACGAAATCAACGTGCTCGGCTCGTTGCGGATTACCCAGAAGCTCCTGCCGACCATGCGCGAGAGTGGGGGAGACATTGTGTTCATTTCGTCGACGGCGGGCCACGAATCATACCTTGGCGGTGGCGGATACACCGCGGCCAAGCATGCCGAGCGTGAGATCCCCAAGACGTTGCGCCTAGAGCTCGTGGGCGAGCCTGTTCGGATTATCGACATCGGACCGGGACTCGTGAAAACCGAGGAGTTTTCGCTGAACCGCTTTGGCGGGGACGCCGATCGGGCTGACAAGGTGTACGCCGGTGTGGCCGAGCCGCTGGTTGCCGAGGACATCGCGGAGGCGGTGCGCTGGACGGTCTCGCTTCCCAGCCACGTCAACATCGACACGATGATCGTGCGCCCGGTCGCGCAAGCGAATTCCTCCACAGTCGCGCGCGACTAACGCGACTAACACAAGCGCTGGGTGGACGGATTAGTTCTCCGCCGTTAACTCGCCGATTGCGACTCTTGAAGAGTGTGTGTGGATTTGCGGGGTGCTGGGAGCCAGATGTCGCCGTATAGCGAAGATCGGGCTGTCAGCGCCCCGAGATTCGTCGTCTGCCGGGTGTTTTCGAGTTGGCGGCGCAGAATTACCAGGTGGACGTGGACGTTCACCCTCACGAGCCAAACAAACCGCGTGAGATTGAGCGCACCAATGCGGAAATCGCGCGCCCCTGCGTTAGACTTCTTTCTGGCTTTGATCCGGCAATCACCGGGGAGCTTTCGGAAGAACAGTGGACAGCATCGTTGGGTGTAGACCCACTCAGTAGAACCGAACGGATGGACTCGTCATCGTCCCCAATAAGCGGCCTCGCCGGCCCGTGAGCAGGCGTGGCAAGCGAGGTGGTACCGCGGCGGACGTCGCCCTCGCCTAGAAACTTCAGGATAACGCTGGAGGAGTACGAGGCAGGCGTCTCGCACTCCACGAGGAGAGGTACACATGGCCGAGCAGGCGAAATACCCAATGCATCGCCCACAGGACGTCGTTGCGTCCCCGAACTTCCCCGAGCTCGAAAAAGACATTTTGAGCTACTGGGATCAGGACAAGACGTTCCAGGCCTCGATTGATAACCGCACCGGTGAGGAGTTCGTGTTTTACGACGGCCCTCCGTTTGCAAACGGCCTTCCGCACTACGGGCACCTGCTGACCGGCTACGTCAAGGACGTCGTTGCCCGCTACCAGACCCAGCGCGGCAAGCGCGTCGAGCGTGTGTTTGGCTGGGATACCCACGGTCTGCCCGCCGAGCTTGAGGCCGAGCGCATCTTGGGAATTGAAGACAAGTCTGAGATCGAAGAGATGGGCGTCGAAAAGTTCAACGATGCCTGCCGCGCTGGCGTGTTCAAGTACGTCAATGAGTGGGAAGAATACGTTGACCGTCAGGCGCGCTGGGTTGACTTCGAGCACGGCTACTCCACGCTGGAGCCGACCTACATGGAGTCGGTGATCTGGGGATTCAAGCAGCTGTGGGACAAGGGCCTCGTGTACGAGGGTTACCGCGTGCTCCCGTACTGCTGGAACGACCAAACCCCGCTGTCGAACCACGAGCTGAAGATGGACGACGAGGTCTATCAAGACCGTCAGGACACCACGGTCACCGTCGGTCTGCGCATGGAATCCGGCGAACTAGCACTTATTTGGACGACGACGCCGTGGACGCTTCCGGCAAATCTTGCAATCGCCGTCGGCCCCGACGTCGACTACGTGACCGTAGCGCCCGAGGACGGCCCGCTGGCAGGCGAGAAGGTCATTCTCGCCAAGGCCTTGGTCGGCGCCTACGAGAAGGAGTTGGGTGAAAACCCGCCCGTCGTGGCCGAATTCAAGGGAACCGACCTCGAAGGCAAGCGCTACAACCCGATCTTTGATTACTTTAGCCGCGAGAGCGAGCGGCCCGGCCCGAACGCGTGGACCATCCACACGGCCGACTACGTCTCTGTGGACGACGGCACCGGCCTCGTGCACATCGCGCCCTACGGTGAAGAGGATATGTTCGTCCTCAGCGGCGCCGACATCAAGGTGGTCGAAACGGTGGACGCCGCCGGTAAGTTCATGGCGAACACCTCCGACTACGCGGGCCTGAACGTCTTCGACGCGAACCGCCCGATCATCAACGACCTGCGCGATGGCAGCGGATCGCAGGCCCGCATCCCGCTCGACGTGCGCGCGGTGCTCGTGCGCGAGCAGTCCTACGTGCACTCCTACCCGCATTGCTGGCGCTGCCGCAAGCCACTCATCTACAAGCCCGTAACCTCGTGGTTTGTGGCAGTCACTGAATTCCGCGATCGCATGGTCGAACTGAATCAGCAGATCACGTGGCAGCCAGAGCACATCAAGGATGGCATTTTCGGCAATTGGCTCGCGGGCGCTCGCGACTGGTCTATTTCGCGCAACCGCTACTGGGGTACCCCGATTCCGGTGTGGAAGTCGGATGACCCGATGTATCCGCGTATCGACGTTTACGGCTCGTTCGAGGAACTAGAGCGTGACTTTGGACGGCTCCCGGTTGGGCCAGACGGAGAACCAAACCTTCACCGCCCATACATTGACGAACTCACGCGTCCGAACCCCGATGACCCCACCGGCAAGTCCACGATGCGCCGCATCGACGACATCCTCGACGTGTGGTTCGACTCCGGCTCGATGCCCTACGCCCAAGTGCACTACCCGTTCGACAACACCGAATGGTTTGAGAGCCACTACCCGGGTGACTTCATTGTTGAATACATCGGTCAGACGCGCGGCTGGTTCTACACGATGCACGTGCTCGCGACCGCCCTGTTTGACCGGCCAGCATTCACGAGCTGTATTTCCCACGGAATCGTGCTCGGCAACGACGGCCGAAAGGCGTCGAAATCGCTGCGAAACTATCCGGACCCGATGGAGATGTTCCATCAGTATGGTTCGGACGCGGTGCGCTGGATGCTGATGAGTTCCCCGGTTCTGCGCGGCAGTCA
>NZ_JBHWPL010000114.1:0-23728 GCF_043424875.1 Trueperella sp.
GATTGCGGCGGCGTTTGCGTAGATGAAGAAGTCGTACCATTCGACTGCGGTGCCGACGAGCGTGCCGAGGGCGACGCGGCGGTCTTCCTTCTTCTTCGTTGAGAGGACGAGTTCCTCCCCGCGGTCGTACTCGGTTGTTTCAGTTGTCATTAGATTTGTTCTCCAAGCTTGAAGCCCTTCTCGTCGTCGCCCTTGCGGGTGTACGAGAAGCCATCGGCGCCGATGGTGACGTCGATTTCCTTAGCATCCGTGCGCTCAACCAGCGGCTGCAGGTTGCCATCGAGGTCGAGGACCCGCGATGCGTCGGTGTACCACGACGGAACGACGGGGGTACCCCACCAGTCACGACGCTGGTTATCGTGGACGTCCCAGGTGACAACAGGGTTGTCCGGGTCGCCGGTCCAGTAATCCTGGGTGTAGATCTCAACGCGGTGACCATCCGGGTCACGCAGGTAGAGGTAGAAAGCGTTCGAGACGCCGTGGCGGCCGGGGCCGCGCTCAATCTGGTCGGACATGCGCAGAGCGCCGAGCTTGTCACAGATCGCGAGGATGTTGTGCTTCTCGTGGGTTGCGAATGCGATGTGGTGCATGCGCGGGCCATCGCCACCGGTCATTGCGGTGTCATGGACGGTCGGCTTACGGCGGACCCATGCCGCGTAGGTCGTGCCCTCGTCATCCTTGATGTCTTCCGTGACGCGGAAGCCGAGGTTCTCCATGTACTTGATGGCGTTCGGAACGTCCGGGGTGACCTGGTTGAAGTGGTCGAGACGAACGAGCTCGCCCGGAGCCTGACGGTCGTATGCCCAGGCGAGGCGCTCCACGTGGTCAACCTCGAAGAAGAACTCGTAAGGGAAGCCGAGCGGGTCAACGACGCGAACCGCATTGCGGACGCCGTCGACGAAGTCGCCGCGGCGAACCTCGCAGCCAAGCTCCTCGTAGAAGGCGGCTGCCTTTTCGACCTCGTCCTGGCTACGCACGCGGAACGCGAAGGCTGCGACTGCCGCCTCCGGGCCCTTGCGGAGCACGAGGTTGTGGTGGATGAACTCTTCTGCGGAGCGCAGGTAGATCGCATCCTCAGTTTCCTTGGTCACGACGAGGTTGAGGACGTCCACGTAGAAGTTACGCGACTTTTCCAGATCGGTGACGACGAGCTCCATGTATGCACAACGCAGAATATCCGGCGCCGGTGCTTCGGGACGCTTGGTGTAGTCAGACATGCTCAGTCTCCTTTGGCTGATTGCCTCTCCATTGAGGGTTGGCTGATTGTTGATGTTTCTTTTTACTGTGGGTCGTGGGCGCGCGATCACGGTTGCCGCCACCGCGCGCCCAAAGTGTTAGGCGCTCGGACCGCCGAGGCCAAGATCGTTCTCCGCGTATCCGGTGGCACCGAATCGCGTGGTGTGCACGTCGCCGAGGGTGACGTGGATCGACTGCTGCACGGAGTAGAAGTCGAGCGAGCGGTAACCGCCCTCGTGGCCCAGACCCGAGCCCTTCACGCCACCGAACGGGGTGCGAAGGTCGCGCACGTTGTGCGAGTTGATCCAGACCATGCCCGATTCGATCTGGTGCGAAACGTTGTGGGCGCGAGCGATGTCGTTCGTCCACACGTAGGCAGCCAGGCCGTATTCGACGTCGTTGGCCAGCTCGATCGCCTCTTCTTCCGTATCGAACGGCGTGATGGCGACGACGGGGCCGAAGATTTCCTCCTGGAAGATGCGCGCGTTCGAGGGGACATCCGCAAAGACGGTGGCCTCCACGTAGTTGCCCTCGGGCAGGTGGTCCGGGCGGTTGCCTCCGGCGACGAGCCGTGCTTCTTCCTTGCCGATCTCGATGTAGGAGGTGACCTTCTCGTAGTGCTCGGGGTGCACCAGCGCGGCGATCTCCGACTTCTCGTCCGACGGCGGGCCAACAAGAACCTTCTTGGCGCGCTCGGCGTAGGCCTCCACGAACTTGTCGTAGATCGAGCGCTGGACGAGCAGGCGCGAGGACGCGGTGCAGCGCTCGCCGTTCAGCGAGAACACGCCAAAGAGCGTGGAGTCGAGGGCCTTTTCGAAGTCCGCATCTTCGAAGATGATTGCCGGGGACTTGCCGCCGAGCTCGAGCGAGAGGTGCTTCATGTAGGGCGCCGAGCGCTCGAAGATCTTCTTGCCGGTGGCAAGCGATCCGGTGAAGGACACGAGCGGAGCATCCGGGTGGGTGACCAGCTTGTCGCCGGTCATGCCATCGCCGTAGACGATGTTGAACACGCCCTTGGGAACGCCTGCGCGTTCCATGATGCCCGGCCACAGCGAGGCCGAGACCGGCGTGAACTCGGCCGGCTTGAGCACCACGGTGGCGCCCGATGCGAGAGCCGGTGCGAGCTTCCACGATTCCTGCATGAACGGGGTGTTCCACGGGGTGATGAGGATGGCGACGCCGTGCGGCTTGCGGTTGACGTAGTTGATCTGACGGCCCGGCATCGAGAACGCGTTGTCTTCGTTAGCAACGATGAGGTCAGCGAAGAACCGGAAGTTCTCTGCTGCGCGGTTCGCCTGGCCACGGGCCTGACGGATCGGCAGACCGGAGTCGAACGACTCGATCTCTGCGAGCTCGTCGTTCATCTTCTCGACCTCGTCCGCGATTGCGTTGAGGATGCGCCAGCGAGCGCGCGGGAGCATGTTGGCCCACGAACCCTCATCGAACGCTGCCTTGGCTGCTGCAACCGCGGCGTCTGCCTCTTCCTGACCGCCGAGCGGAGCGGTCATGTAGTTTTCGTTGGTGGTCGGCTCGAGGATGTCGAACGTTTCGCCCGAGACCGAGTCGACGAGCTCACCGTTGATGTAGTGCTTAATTTCTTCGGGAATTCCTGCTGGCTTATTAACCATGATGTCCTCTTTCAAACGTGTTCTGTCTTATCTCGACGCCGCTCGCCGGGCCAGGGTATGTGCACCGGCGCGCGTCGTTACTTCGTTGCGAGCCACTCGTTGTAGCGCTCGCGCCACTGCGCGTTGAGTGGGTAGAGGCCGTCAACGGATTCGCCGTTGGCGACCATCTGTGCGATGAAGTCTTCTTCCGATTCCTGCTGCTCCGAATCGGCAACGAGCTCCTCGACCATGTGCGGCGGGATGACGATCGCGCCGTCGTCGTCGCCCACAATGACGTCGCCGGGCTGGACGGCCACGCCGCCGCAGGTGATCGTCACGTCGGTGTCCCACGGGATGTGGACGCGGCCGAGGACCGAGGGGTGGGCGCCCTGTGCGAAGACGGGCAGGCCGACCTCTTCGACCGGGGCCCAGTCGCGCACCGCGCCGTCGGTGATGATGCCGGCAGCGCCGCGCACCTTGGCGCGCAGGGCGAGGATGTCGCCGAGCGTGCCTGCGTGCTCGTAGCCGCGGGCCTCCATTACGAGGACCTCGCCGGGGTTGACGGTGTCGATCGCGCGCTTTTGCGCGTTGTATCCGCCGCCGTGCTTCTTGAACAGATCCGGGCGGTGGCCGACGTAGCGCAGGGTGCGCGCGCGGCCGACGAGCTTGGTGCCGGGAACCTGCGGGCGAACGCCGTCGATCGAGACGTTCGGGTAGCCCTTCTGGCGCATCTGCGAGGAGAGCGTTGCGAGCGCGAGGTTGGAGATCCGCTCGCGCAGCTCGTCGGTCAGCTCGAACTCCGGCTCGAGGCCGGCCTCTTCGCGCGAGCCCCACGCGTCAATCTTCTGCTTCTCGTCAGCCTTGGGGGCCGATCCGATGTCTGCCACGGGATCGCCGGCCACGACCGTCGTCGTCAATTCACCGGAGGTGATCGACGGATCGGTCTCCGAGTACACCTCGACCGTTACCGACTGGCCCGGCTGCAGGACCGAGGAGCCCGAGGGGGTGCCCGTCAAGATGACGTCGCCCGGCTCGAGGGTCATGAAGCGCGAGAGATCCGCAATGAAGTGCGCGAAGGAGAACAGGAGGGTCGACGACGAGTCGTCCTGGACGACCTCGCCATCCACGGTGGCCTTGACGCGCAGGGCGTCGGGCGAAATCTGGTCGGCCGGGATGAGGCTCGGGCCGATCGGGGTCATGCCATCGCCCGACTTCGAGCGGACGTTGGAGCCCTTGTCTGCGGCGCGGAAGTCGAGAAGGCCCATGTCATTGGAGGCGGTCACATGACTGACGTAGCTCCACGCGTCCTCTTCCGAGACGTTGCGCGCTTCCTTACCGATAACGACGGCGATCTCCGCCTCGAACACCAACAGCTCGGTGTTGTCTGGGCGGGTCACCTCTCCCGGGCCGGTCAGCGACGAGGATGCCTTCATGAAGTAGGAGGCCTCAGCTGGGATGCGACCGCGTTGCTTCGCGCGTGATGGGTAGGACAGGTGAACGGCAATAATCTTGCCGACCTCATGACCGAGGGTTTGCGAAACGATGTTCTGGCTCAAAGCCCGCTCCTTTGCACGCCTGTGGTTGTATGGTCGAACCACGTCTCATTTTCACGATTTCCCTGTTGGGGGTTGCGCCCCGCTCGGGTGGATCGTATATGATCTTGTATATGATCTTCGTTGCAAATCGCTTCGATGTCAAGGGGTTTTCGCAAATTGGTGTGAATTGCTCGTAAAACAGCAGGTAGACGGCTCAAATTGCTTAAACTCAAAAATGAATACCGCTAGACAACGCCCCGATCGCACACTGCCGTGCGTCGCAGCGGAAAGGCTAACAAGTGAACGATTCACGAATTGCAGACCTTCTCGAGAGGATTCCCACCGGAGTCTTCATCAACGGCGAGTTCACCGAGTCCTCCTCCGGTAACCGCTTTGACGTCCGAAACCCCGCCACCGGAGAGGTTCTCATCACCGTTGCGGATTCGACGCCGGAAGATGCGGCACGCGCCATGGACCTTGCTGCCGAGGCGCAGTGGGACTGGGCAGTCACCGCTCCCCGCGAGCGCGCCGAGATCCTGCGCCGCGCTTTCGAGCTGGCCACCGGCAAGTACAAGGACGACCTCGCGACCGTCATGACCCTGGAGATGGGCAAGCCCCTCGACCAGGCCTACGGCGAAGTCACCTACGGCGCCGAGTTCTTGCGCTGGTTCTCCGAGGAAGCCGCCCGCATTCGCGGCGATTACTTCCGCGTTCCGGAGGGCCACCTCCAGGCCGTCGTCGTTCGCCGCCCGGTGGGCCCGTGCCTGTTCATCACGCCGTGGAACTTCCCGCTCGCCATGGCCACCCGCAAGGCCGGCCCGGCATTTGCGGCCGGCAACGTGGCAATTCTTCGCCCCTCGCAGGAGACCCCGCTGACGGCGCTCCTGTTCGCCCAGATCATGAACGAGGCCGGCCTGCCCAAGGGCGTCCTCGCCGTGCTGCCGTCCAAGAGCTCGCGCCCGATCACCGGCCCGCTCATCCAGGATCCGCGCATGCGCAAGATCTCCTTCACCGGCTCAACCCAGGTGGGCAAGGCGCTCCTGAAGGAAGCAGCCGAGAACGTCCTGCGCACCTCCATGGAGCTCGGCGGCAACGCGCCGTTCATCGTGTTCGAAGACGCGGACATCGACAAGGCCGTGGAGGCCGCCGTCGCCACAAAGATGCGCAACATGGGCGAGGCCTGCAACGCAGCCGACCACTTCTTCGTGCACACCGACGTCTACGACGAGTTCACCGAGAAGTTCGCCGCCCACATCGCCGGCCAGAAGGTCGGCGACGGCCTCGACGAGTCCACCGACGTCGGACCGCTCGTGTCCGAAAAGCAGCTCGCCGACGTGTCCGCCATGATCGACCGCGCCGTCGAAGCCGGCGCCAAGATCGCCGCCGGCGGCGGCAAGCCGTTCAACACCGGCTACTTCCTCGAGCCCACCGTGCTCGTGGATGTGGACCCGGAGTCGGACATCGTCAAGGACGAGATCTTCGGCCCGGTCGCCCCGGTTATCCGTTTCGACGACGAGGCCGAGCTCATCAAGACCATCAACAAGGACTCGGTTGGCCTCGGTGGATACTTCCACACGAAGGACATGAACCGCGTCATGCGTCTGGCTGAGCGCCTCGAGATCGGCATGCTCGGCGTTAACTCCGCGACCATCTCCAATGCGTCAGCGCCGTTTGGCGGCATGAAGCACTCGGGCATGGGCCGCGAAGGCGGCAAGGAAGGCATCGAGGACTACCTGCAGACCGTGTACGTCGGAATGCCCGCTGCCGACTTCTTCTAAGTTGTAGGGGTAAGAGGGGCCCGGGCTTGGAACTCTAGCGTTTACGTTCTTGCGCCCGGGCCCCTCCTACCCGCCTAGATAGTCCTCGCGTTCTTGCGCCCGGACCCCTCTTTCCCGCTTAGATAGTCCTCGCGTTGGGGTTAGTTTTCAAAGGTCGCGGCGATGTCCGGGTTGGCCTCGATGTAGGCCTCGAGCACGTCCTTGGCGACGTCGATCGAGTCGACGAGCGGGTGGTGGGCAAGCGCCTTCCACGCGATCGTCTTATCACCCGCGAGCGCCGCGTCGATGACGAGCTCCTCGCACGCCTTGACCGAGGTGATGAGGCCGAGCTGCGGGCCGGTGACCGGGCCGGGGCGGCGCGGGTGAATGCCCTGCGCGTCCACCGTGCACGGCACCTCCACGATCGCGTCCTCGCGAAGCTCAGGTACGAGCAGGCCGTTGCTCTCGAAGTCGTCGGCGTCCGCGTTGCCCACGCCGAGGATCATCTGGAAGTTGGACGGGTTGCCGTTGGTCAGGCCGTCTATGAGCTCGAGCGCCACGCGCTGGTAGCCGCCGGTATCGACGTCGGCGAGAGGGCGCTCCTCGCCCTCCTCGCGAGCCTCCGCCATGTAGGTGGCGTTGCGCTCGGAATCGGTGCGCTGCCACAGGATTCCGGCGTTCTCGGGGTCGGCAGCCGCGCCCTCGTAGAACGCGCCCTGCTGGCGCACGAGGAACTCCCCGCGCGTTTCGCCCTGCATCAGGTGCTCCACGACCTCGCGGTTCTTGTAGTAGTAGTACAGGTACTCGTTGGGCATCACGCCAAGCGCGCGGATCCAGTTCGCTCCGATTTCCTTCGCCTCTTCCATCTGGGGAAGCAGGTCGTCGTCGGCGAGGAGCTTCGGGAGGTGGTCGACGCCGTCCACCGTCATCGTGCGCAGCCAGCCCAGGTGGTTGAGGCCCACGTAGTCGAAGTCCACGGCCTCCTCGTCGAGGTTCATGAGGTGCATCGCGCGGCGGACCATCCCGATCGGTGTATCGCAAATGCTCACGACCTTGGGGAAGACGCGGCGCATCGCCTGCGTGATGATGCCAGCCGGGTTGGTGAAGTTCATGATCCACGCCTCGGGCGCCAGATCGCGCACCGCCTCGGCGAGCCGCATGGCCTCCGGGATCTGTCGGAAGGCGTACGCGTAGCCGGCGATGCCCACGGTCTCCTGACCGAGAACGCCGCGGTTGAGCGCCTCGCGTTCGTCGATCACGCGCCCGCACGCGCCCGAGACGCGCATCGCCGAGAACACGTAATCCGTGCCGCGCACGGCGTCCTCGAGCGAGGTCGTCGTGGTGATCGTGCCAATCGCCGCCGTGAGTCCAAGCTGGTCGAGGACGTTCTTCATGGTCGCTAGCCGCTCGGGGTCGACGTCGTAGAGGACGAGCTCGTCAAGCCGCACCCGCGAGCCTTCCTGAAACACCGAAGCCATGTGGGGAACGCGGAAGCCACCGCCGCCAATCAGAGTAAGTTTCATTGCGCCTTCTCGTGGGTATCGCTTGCCCTCCAAGACTACGGGCGCCGGCCAGAGCGTTCAACGCACCCGCGCATGAGCGGCTCGGTATGCTGGGCGCATGAAGCACGCACACGTGGTCACAGCAGGGCCGCTGTTCTTGGACATCATCAGCTACGGCCTCGCGCACGCACCCGTGCCCGGGGAGGAGCAGTGGGTCGACGGCGGCGACATCATGGCTGGCGGGGTTGCCAATCAAGCGGTGGCGTGCGCGCGCCTCGGGCTCGACGTCAACGTGCTGACCTCCTTCGGCCGCGACCGCGCCGGGGCGTGGGTGCGCGAACTGCTGGACGAGGAGAACATTCGCTTTGACGGGTCGACGACGGTGGAGCGGCAAGCCGTGACCATCGCGCAGAGCTTCGACGGCGACCGAGCATTTACCACGTGGGGCGACGATTCCGCGCCACTACCGCCGGCGGACATGCCCGCGCCCGACTACTTCCTAGCCTCCGTCCCCTACATTCCGAAGGCCATCGAGACCGTGCGCAGGTGGCGCGAGGCCGGCACCACCGTGATCGTCGATTCGTGCTGGGATCCCTCCAAGCAGTGGAACGCGGCGAACATGGATCCGATCGCGCAGGCCGATATCTTCGTGCCCAACGAGGTCGAGTGCCTGAAGTACACGCGGGAGGACTGCTGCTTTAAAGGCGCGGCGCGATTCTTAGATAAGGTGCCAGCGCTCATCGTGACGCTGGGTGGCAAGGGCGCGCTCGTTGCCGAACGCGGCGAGGGAACCACGGACGGGAGCGCCCCGGTCTACACCGAGTTGCCCGCGATTTCGGCGACGGCCCTTGATACCACGGGCGCCGGCGACTCCTTCACTGCCGGGCTTGTGCGCGGGCTTGCGGCTGGCGCCTCGCTCGCGGAAGCAGCCGTGCTCGGGCAGGTCACGGCCGCGTGGACCGTGGAGCGCCCGGGCGGTTCGGCCGCTGCGCCCACCGAACGCCAGCTGCTCGGCTGGGCAGATTCTGGCGAGCTTCGCTGGGCGGAGACCGATGTCCGTGCGGTTCCCGATCCTGCCGCCCTCGTGCGTCGACTCCTCGCGGATCAGTCGTAGATCGCCTTCTGGATCTCCTCGTCCTGCCAGTTCGTGGCGTCGTACCAGTAGAAGCCGGAATCGATAACGGGTTCCACGTCCTCGCCCTGCGCCGCCCGCACCGCGGTCTCCACCGCGATGTAGCCCATGAGGTACGGGTTTTGCGTGACGGACCCGGCCATGACGCCCTCGCGGATCAACTGCACCTGCACGGCGCCCGAGTCGAATCCGATCACGTGAAGATCGGCGCCTGAGCGCCGGGCGGTCTGCGCTGCGGCAACCGCGCCGTCGTCGTCGGTGGCGAAAATTCCGCTCAAGTTCGGGTGAGCCTGGATGATTGCCGAGGCTTGCTGCTCGGCCTTGGCTTGGTCGGAGTCGTTGTACTGCACGTCCACGACCTTGAGGTTCGGCGCGTTTTCCTCGAGGTAGTCGATGAAGCCGTCGCGGCGGTCGATGCCCGTGACGGACGTTGAGGACTGCGCCAAGATCGCAACTTCGCCCTCCCCGCCGGTGAGCTCGACCATGTGTTCGGCGGCGGCCGCCGCGGCCGCGCGGTTGTTCGTTGCCACGGTGGACACCGGGATATCCGAATTAGGCACGCCCGAATCGAAGGCGACCACCGGGATGCCCGACTCTTCGAACTGCTCGAGCGCGATCACGGACGCCGAGGAATCCAGCGCCGCGAACACGAACGCGTCAGGGTGCATGACGTGCGCGAGGTTGATCTGATCCACCTGGCGCACGACGTCCGATTCCGTATCCGGCCCGTTAAACGTCACGTTCACGCCGAGGTCCTCGCCCGCGTCGAAGGCGCCTTCTTTCACGGCGGCCCAGAACGGGCTGGCATACCCTTTCGCGACGACGGCGATGTCCAGCTTGCCGTCCTCGTTCGTCACGCGCTCGCCCAAGCCGGAACAGCCCGTGGCGATCAGCATGAGCGCTGCGATGAGCGCGATTGCCCGAGCGCGCCTCATGCGCTGGCCTTGTTCGGGCGTCGCACGTCCAGATAGACGGCGATGAGCACAACCACACCGAGCAGGATCTTCTGGTTTTGATCCGAGACGCCCATGTGAACGGCGCCGTTGCGGATGGTGGCGATGAGGATTGCGCCGACCACGGAGCCGAACACCGATGCCTTGCCACCGCGCAGCGACGCGCCACCCAGCACGGCCGCCGCGATCGCGTACATCTCGTACGACTGGCCAACGTCCGGCTTACCGGAGGCCAACCTGGAGGCCATGAGCACGCCGGCCAGGCCGGTGAACACGCCCGCGAGCGCATACACCCGCCACTTCCAGCGCTGCACGTTCACGCCCGAGAGGCGCGTGGCCTCCTCGTTCGAGCCCATCGCGAGCGCGTAGCGCCCGATCAGCGTGTGCTTGAGCAGGAAGTGCGCGAAGATCGCCGCCACGATGCACAGGTAGATCGCGTTGGTCAGCCCGAACGTCTTCCCGTTGCCGAGCTCGAGGAACGCGCGATAGTCATTGAGCGGGATCGAGGACGTGCCGGTAATCGACAGCGCCGCGCCCCACGCCACGAGCATCATCGCGAGGGTGGCCACCATCGGCTGCATGTTGAGCTTAGCCACGAGGAAGCCGTTGACCGCGCCGAGCGCCAGGCCCGCGAGGACTCCGGCGATCACTCCGGCCACGATCGCGAGCCACATCGGCCCGCCGACGTTGGTCATCACCAGCGCCGTCATCACTCCCGTGAACGCCATACCGAACCCGGGAGTCAGGTCGATGCCGCCCGTCGCGATGACGAACGTCAGCCCGAGCGCGAGCAGGATGTAGACCGAGGCGTCGAGCAGCAGCGCCGAGATGTTTCCAAGGTCAAGGAAGTACGGGCTGAGCAGCGAGAAGATGACGATCAGCACAAGCTCGGAGACGAGGATGAGCACCTGCGCCGGGTGGCGCTCGTACATCCTCTGCACCCACCCAACGGGCCCACTGCGCTTCGCCTCAACCTTGGGCTCTGCTTCCTCGCGCGTGGCGACCACGGCGCGATCTGGATCAATCGGATTCATTTTTCCCTCAACTCTGGCGCACGACGTCAAAGCGCGTCGCCAAATCCATAATGTTTTCCGAGGTGGCCTCGGCGTTGGTTAGTACGCCAGTCAGGACTCCCTGACACATGACGCCGATGCGGTGGCACACCCGAAGGAGCTCCGCTATTTCGGAGGAGATCACGATGATCGTCTTGCCCGCCGCAGCGAGCTCCTCCATCAGGTGATAGATCTCGTCCTTGGCGCCCACGTCGACGCCCCGGGTCGGCTCGTCAAAGATGAGGACGTCGCAGTCGCGCGCCACCCATTTCGCAATGACGACCTTCTGCTGGTTTCCGCCCGAGAGGTTCTTCGCCTGTTGGTCCACCGACGGCGTGACGATCCCGAGCTTGTACACCGACTCATCGGCGATCTCTTCCGCCTCGTCGTCGTCGACCACTCCCCCCGCGTTGGCCCACAGCGCCAGCGACGGTAGCGCGACGTTCTGCGTGATCGACTGCTCGAGCAGCAGCCCGTCGTGCTTGCGGTCTTCCGAGAGATAGCCGATGCCGGCCAGCGCCGCCTCTTCCACGGTGCGCGTGCGCACCTGTTGTCCACCGACGACGACGGTGCCGGACTCTTTCGGATCCGCGCCGACGATCGCCCGTGCGGCTTCCGTGCGGCCGGCGCCGACGAGCCCGCCGAGGCCGAATATCTCGCCTTTCTTCACGGCGAACGAGAGGTCCTTGACCATGCCGGCGTTGAGATCGCGAACCTCGAACCCGTACGCCTCCTCGGGCGTGGATTCGGGCCGATGCGAGGTGTCGATCGCGCGGCCGACCATGAGTGAGATCATGTCATCGCGGCTCAGGTCTTCTGCTGGGTGAGTGGAGACGTTCTTGCCGTCGCGAAGGACGGATACGTGCGTGCACAGCTCCTGAATTTCGTCGAGGCGGTGCGAGATGTAGACGACCGCGCGCTCCTGGCCAGGCGCATGATCCCCCGCGATGAATTCGCGCGTGAGGTCGAACAGCTGCTCGACCTCGTGGGACGAGAGCGCGGCGGTGGGCTCGTCCATGATGAGCACGCGGGCGTCCATCGACAGCGCCTTGGCGATCTCCACCATCTGCCGCGCCGCCACGGTCAGTATGCCAAGCGGGGTCGTCGGATCGATGTTCAGGCCAACGCGACGCAGGATCTGCTCGGAGCGCTCGGCCATCGCGGCGTCGTCGATCCGGGCACCCTTGCGCGGCTCGCGGCCGAAGAAAATGTTTTGGGCCACCGTGAGGTCGGGGATGAGGTTCAGCTCCTGATGGATAAGCGCAATGCCGGCGCGCTGCGCCTCGAGCGGGCCATCGAAGCGAACTTCGGCGCCATCGAGCAGCACCTCGCCCGAATCCGCGCGGACGATTCCACCGAGGATCTTCATGAGCGTGGACTTGCCCGCGCCGTTCTCGCCGACGACGGCGTGGATCTGCCCAGCCTCGAGTTTGAAATCGACGGCGTCGAGTGCCTGAACGCCGGGATAGCGCTTGCTGATCTGGCGAGCCTGAAGAAGCATTTGGTCAGATCCTCTTTTCGTTGGAGGCCTCTCGCCTCGGCCGGGGCGGAGTTATTTTGTTGGTAATTCAACGATTGTCGAGCGCAACGCAAGATTCTCGCGCCGCACATGTTTTAGTATATGTCCGGACATGCGTGATCGGTATACGCTTTGAGGCTCGATCGATAAACTGAGATAGGACACACAGGAGGGTCATGACGAAGAAGTATCAGCCGGACATCGTGCTGGATCGCGAAGCAAGCGCGCCCCTGCACGCCCAGATCTCTGCACCGATCAAGCGCGCGATCGTTGAGGGCGCGCTGCGCCCGGGCACCCGGATCGAGAACGAAATCGCCCTCGCCAAGCGCCTCCAAGTTTCCCGCTTCACCGCCCGCCAGGCCATCCAGACCCTCGTCGAGGCCGGCCTCCTTCAGCGGCGACGCGGGGTGGGCACGGTCGTCGCGCCCCAACCACACCTCCAGCTCATTCAACTCCCCTCTCTTCACGAAGAGATTCAGGAATCCGGGCACGAATCGACCACCGAGATCCTGCAGTACAACCACCGGCGCGCCACGGAGGCCATCGCCAAGCAGCTGGGTATCGAGGCCGAGGCGTCCGTCGTCGAGCTCGAACGCCTGCGCCGGCGCGACGGCGAACCCGTCGCCATCCTCTACAACTGGCTTCCCGCCGCCCTCGCTCCCTCGCGCGAGGAACTCGAGACGTTTGGGCTCTACGAATTGCTGCGGAAGAACGGCGTCGCGCCGACGTCCACCCGCCAATCCGTCGGTGCGGAGCGCCCGGACAAGCGTGAGGCTCGACTCCTCGCGATCTCGATGCGCGATCCGGTGTTGACCATCGACCGCACCGCGTTCGGCGCGGACGGGCGGATCGTCGAGTGGGGCTTTCACATCTATCGCGCGGATATGTACCGCTACCAGTCCACGGTGGTGGCGCAGAGTTAGGCCAGCGCGAGCGCCGCTCCTCCCTCTCCGGGGTGCCATTAGCCCCAGTTGTGCACATGTGGCCGCTATAGGATGAGCCAATAGTTTATGAGGAGGGTCCATGATCATCGGTGTTCCCACAGAGGTCAAGAACAATGAGTACCGCGTTGCCATTACCCCGCTAGGCGTCAACGAGCTGGTGCGGCGCGGCCACGAGGTGCTCGTCCAGGCGGGCGCGGGCGAAGGCTCGTCGATCACGGACGAGGCCTACGGAGACGTCGGCGCGCGCATCGTTCGGGACGCCGCCGATATCTGGGGCGAGGCCGACATGATCCTCAAGGTCAAGGAGCCGCTCCCTCAGGAGTACGAGCTCATGCGCGAGGGCCAGCTCCTGTTCACCTACCTGCACCTGGCCGCCTCCGAGGAGCTCACTCGCGAACTGCTCGAGCGAAAGGTCATCTCCTTCGCCTACGAAACCGTGGAAGCTCCCGACGGCGCGCTGCCCCTGCTCGCCCCGATGTCCGAGGTGGCCGGCCGCCTCGCCGCGCAGATCGCCGCGCACCTCATGCTCAAAGTCGCCGGTGGCCGCGGTATCCTCATGGGCGGAGTTCCGGGAACCCGCCCGGCGAACGTCGTCGTTCTCGGCGGCGGAACCGTGGGCTTCCAGGCGGCACGCATCGCCTCGGCGATGGGCGCGGACGTGACGGTCTACGACGTCGACTTCCGCCGCATGTCCTACATCGACGACATCACGGAAGGCCGCATCCACACCGAATACTCCACGGCGCTGTCCGTGGCCCGCGGGCTCAAGAACGCCGACGCCGTGATCGGATCCGTCCTCATCCCCGGCACCCGCACACCCCAGCTCGTGACGAACGAGATGATCACGGACATGAAGCCGGGATCGGTGCTCGTGGACGTGGCGATCGATCAGGGCGGCTGCTTCGAGGCCTCGCGCCCCACCACGCACGACGATCCGACCTTCGAGTTCGAGGGCTCTCTCTTCTACTGCGTGGGCAACATGCCAGGCTCGGTCCCCTACACCTCCACGTATGCGCTGACGAATGCCACGCTCAAGTACGTCACCCACATCGCGGAGGCGGGATGGGAGCAGGCGATCAAGGATATGCCCGACCTCGCGCAAGGGTTGTCCACCTACGACGGCAAGCTGTACGAACCCGGCGTCGCCGACGCGTTCGGACTCGAACTCTCGTCGCTATAGGTACTCGCTTCGTTATCAGCGTTATTTTTCCCGTTCAGCCCGTCATCTGGCCGGGGGTCACGTACGCTTGATATATGGCTTTAGCGAACCTTGCGCGTAATTTTGAAGACTCTTTGAACCGTCGGAACATCGTCCGACGCCGAAATCAGGGCTGGCTCCCCCGGCTCACCGGGTACACCGGATACGGGTCGATTCACGGTGCCAAAGTGTTGGCGCGCGCGATCATGGCCGACCCGAACGAGGATACGAAGCCTTTCCAATTGCCGTTCCTGCCCACGAACATGCACTCGTTCACCACGCAGGGCATGCGCGATGTTGCCGCGATGGCAAGCGAGCAGGCCGAGCACGCCCAGCGCGGATGGCGCCAGTTCTTTACCACCCAGGTGGGCTTCCTGCCCATCACCGTGACGCTCGGCAACCAGACCATTCACACCCGCACCGACCGATCGGGCTACGTGGATCTGCTCATTGAAAACCACGGGCTCGAGCCCGGGTGGCACGAGGCGACTCTGACGCCGAGCGCGGGCGAGCCCATCACGGCGCCCGTCATGATCGTCTCCCCCACGGCCACGAGCGGTCTCGTCTCCGATATTGACGACACCGTCGTCGTCACCGCCCTTCCGCGCGCGCTCATCGCCGCCTACAACGCCTTCATCCTGCATACGAACATGCGCAAGCCGATCCCCGGCATGGACGCGTTCTACAAGTACCTCCTCGAGCCCACGCCCGATGCGCCGGTGTTCTACCTCTCGACGGGCGCGTGGAACGTCTACTCGTCGATGCTGAAGTTCATCCAGCAAAACGACCTTCCTATCGGCCCGATGCTGATGACGGATTGGGGTCCCACCCCCACCGGCCTGTTCCGCTCGGGCATGGAGCACAAGAAGACCCAGCTGCGGAACTTGCTCATCATGTTCCCCAACATTCAGTGGTATCTCATCGGCGACGACGGTCAGCACGATCCGATCATCTACGACGACCTCGCGCGCGAATACCCGATGCGCGTTCGCGGCATCGGCCTGCGCACACTCGACCCCATTGAGCAGGTGCTCTCGCACGGCACAACCGAGGCGATTCAGGGCTCGCGCCAGGACATCGACATCGAGGACGACGGCGTGCCGATCATCCGCGGGGAGGACGGCTACGAACTCCTGCGCAAGGCGCAACGCTTCGTCGAGATGGCAAGCGCGGCTCGGTCTTAAGTCAGCGCGGTCTCAAGCCAGCTCGCGCCACAAGGCCGGAAGCTCGCGCCACGCGGCCGGGCGCGCCGGTGCCACCGGAACTCAGAAGCCGCGAGGCTGGGAGTTTCGCACGATGCGCTCTCCCATATCCGCAAGATCGGCACCGGTCATGGCGGGCCAGCCGCGAAGGGCATCCTTCCACTTTTCCGGAACCGCGCTCTCGCCCCAGCGCGCGCCAAGCAATGCGCCCGCAATCGCCGCCACGGTATCGGTGTCACCGCCGAGCTTGACGGCCCTGCGCACGCCGTCGTAGACGGCGGCCTCGCCGAAGTAGTCCGTGGTCGCCTTGACCGCGAACCACGCACACTGAAGCGCGGAGACGGTGTAGCCGTTGGTTCTGGGCGTGACGAGGCCGCGATCGGCGTCGTCGATCCATGCCACCCACTTGTCTCGCGAATCCTCGAGGAGGAGGTCGAGGCCGGCTCGCACGTCGAGTACGCCCTCAATCACTGCCACGCGCATCGCCTCCGCCCACAGCACGCACGACTCTTCGACTTCGCGGTCGAAGTGCGTGAGCGATGCGAGATCTTTTGCGGCTTCGGACGTGGCGTCGCGGTCCCAGAGGAAGGAGATGCCCACCGGCGCGATGCGGGCGAGCGCGCCATTGCCGGCGGAGCGATCGGTGCTCGCGCTGAACTCGCGGGCGGCGAGGCGTAGGCGGTCGGAGACGTCGCCGTCCATCTCGGCCGCTCGGCCGATCACGGCGCGGGTCTGAATGCCGATGTCGGATGCGCCGTCGTGCATCCAGTTAATGAAGTTCTGCCCGATCTCATCGTGGGCGGCATCCGACGTGAGCCGGACGCCGGACGCGGCCACCGACGCAATGCAGACGGCCATCTGCGTATCGTCCGACCATTCGCCGGGCGCATACGGACCAAGGCCACCGCCGATCATCTGGGGATCGTCAGTGGCCTTGGCGAATTCGTAGGGCACGCCGAGCGCGTCGCCTGCTGCGGATGCGAGCAGCGCGCCGCGAGCGCGATCAATCATGAGATCTGTGAGCTCAAAGTTTTCCATGGGTACCTCCTGCGAGACACCCTAAGTGTAGCCCCGATCACACCCTCGAATTTAGGGTTTGTGGGTTAGTCTCACTTCTCGGGCGGAACAGGTACCGCTTCGACGCGGATTTCTTCGACGACCACCTCGTCGTCGTTCTTCACCTTGTCCTTCACCGCATCCGTGGCCTCGTGGAACTTGGCCGATGCTGCGCCCTGCGCCTGCTGGAATGTCTCCGCAGCCTGGTTGCGAACCTTCGACCGTCCCTCACGGACCGGATTCGAGCTCCACACCTTCTGGGCGTTGGACTTAATCTGCTCGTAGCGACCGCGACCCGCGCGCGCTCCAAGAACGTAACCGATTGCGCCGATCGACAGCGTCTTCAGGAAACCCATGATCACTCCTTTGATAGATCTGCCCAAGTTTATCGCCTCGTGGCATGCGCCGACCGCCGTATTGGCAAAGTTTGCGCAGCGCTGAATCGATGGGCGCGCTCGGCCGCCGTTAGTCTCCCGCGGGCGCAAGCCGGACGATCAGGCCGCGGTGGTCGGTATCGCCGGACTCAAACTGCATCGCGTCGATGCCTTCGAAGGAGCCGTCGTGGAGTACGCGGTCGATGGGCGTGCCCAGGAGGTTGGGGATTCGGGTGGGCCAGGTGCCGAGCCCGCCGGAGCCGGCCTCGATCGCGCCATCCTTGCACGCCCCGCCCACGACCATCTGATGGTCCACGGTGGAATTGAAGTCGCCCGCAAGGATGAATGGGCCGGAGTCGGAGCACAACGCATAGATCGAGTCGATGTCTGTACGCCAGCGATCGATCCCCTCGAGCGTGGGAGCAAAGGGATGCACGGCGACGATCTTCGGGCCGTGCCCGGTCGCCGAGACCACCGTGACGGAGCTGGGCAGCCCCGCGGCCGAGGGCACTTGAACGTACTCGCCCATCGACGTCGACACCAACACGACAGTCGACTCGAATTCGGTGGCGTACTCGTCCGTCCCGGTGTCGAACTGCTGGAACTGCAGTCCGCGGGTGGCAAGCCTGCCCGTCATTTCCGTTCCACGCGCGGTGGCGGTTTCGGTGAGCACGACGACGTCGACCCCGTTGTTCTGGATCGCGTCGGCGAGCGCCTCCTCGTCGATGCTGCCGCCGAGCGTGTTGTAGGTCAGGACCGTGATGGCGCCGTTGCCGGTGCCCGCGCTGGTAATCCCGCGGTCGGGGCCAAGCTGGGCAGGGTTTTGGATTCCGCGGGCGTAGACCGTGCCGCCGTGGAAGATCGCCATCGCGAGGTAGATCAGCCCAACGGCGAGGGCGATGCGGCCGGCGCCGACGAGCTTGTAGCGAATAAGAGAAAAGAGCAGCAGGAAGAGCGCCGTGGCCATGAATGCGATGAAGAGCCACGGGCGAACCGCAATGAGGTGGGCCATGGGGGTGGACAGCGCGACGTTGTCGAAACCCGGGATGAGGTCAGGGCGGAGCGTCAGCGCACCGGCAATGACCAGCAGCGCTGCCAAGATTCCCCACACGTACTTCATGAACCCTCCCGTTGGACGTGCAACTCTCGGGTGCGTTCCGAGGGGCACACCGACGAGTCTAGCCACCTCGACCGGCTCGAATGGAATCAACCCACTCACGTGGGACACCAGAAGGGCACTGAGCCGAAGCTCTGTGCCCTTCCGTGAGCGTCATCGACGCTCGGGTTTATTGTGCGATTAGCGCTGGACGCGCGCCGAGCCACCTGCAACAACGCGCTCAATTTCCTCAAGCGAGGCCATCGTCGTATCGCCGGGTGTGGTCTGTGCGAGTGCGCCGTGTGCCGCACCGTATTCAACAGCTTCCTGGATCGAATCCTTCTCAAGGATGCCGTAGATCAGGCCGGTCGCGAACGAGTCGCCGCCGCCTACGCGATCCATGATCTCCAAGCCATCGCGCTGGGTAGCCTTCACGAAGCCCTGATCCTTGTGCCATGCCACTGCCGACCAGTTGTTGATCGACGCGGTCACGACCTCACGCATGGTCGTGCCGATCACCTGGAAGTTCGGGAAGTCCGCGCGGGCCTTCTCGATCATCTGGCGGAACGACTCGACCTCGAGGTTGTCCAGGTTGTCGCCCGCACCCTCAATTTCGAAGCCAAGCGAGGCCGTGAAGTCCTCCTCGTTACCGATCATGACGTCAACGTACTGAGCGAGCTCGCGGTTGACGCGGCGGCACTCATCGAGCCCACCGTGCGACTTCCACAGCGACGGACGATAGTTCAGATCGTAAGAAATGATCGTGCCGTGCTTCTTTGCAGCCTGCATTGCGGCCTTCGCCGTCTCCGCCGACTGCGGGGAGAGGGCGGCGTAGATACCGCCGGTGTGCAGCCAGCGCGAACCGTATTCACCAAAGAGCTTGTCCCAATCCACATCCTCGGGCTCCATCTGAGACACCGCGGTGTGCCCGCGATCGGAGGTGCCTACGGCGCCACGGATACCAAAGCCGCGTTCGGTAAAGTTCAGGCCGTTGCGCGCTGCCCCGCCGTAGCCGTCGGATTCAACCCACTTGATCCACTGGGTATCCACGCCACCGGTAAGGATCATGTCCTCCACCAGGCGGCCCACCTCGTCTTTAACAAGGGCGGTCACGATTGCCGAGCGCTTGCCGAAAGCCTTACGCATACCACGAGCTACGTTGTATTCGCCGCCGCCTTCCGACGCGCGGAAGTGCCTGGTGGTCCGGATGCGACCCTCGCCCGGATCCAGGCGAAGCATAACCTCACCCAGCGATACGACGTCGTAGCGAACCTCGTCCGCTGGTCTTAGTTCAATCAAACTCATTTGCGTAGCTCCTTTACTCGCTCCGATGCTTCCTTCGAAAGCTCGGTAATCTTGTCAAAGTCCTTGTTGTTGATGAGATCCCGCTTGATCATCCACGAACCAGATACCGCAGCAATCGCCGGATCGGTGATCCACTCTTCAAGATTGCCGGGGTTCACGCCGCCAGAGGGCACGAACGCCGTGTTCGGGAACGGGCCGCGCAGGGCCTTGACCATCTTGAGTCCGCCGGCTTCGCCGCCCGGGAAGAACTTCACCGCGGTGGCGCCGCGGTTGACTGCCATCATGATTTCGGTGGCGGTCTGAACGCCCGGCAGGTAGGGAATGCCGCGCTCGGTGGCGACGTCGGCCACGCCGTCGTCCCAACCCGGGGAGACGAAGAACTTCGCGCCCTGGTCTGCGGCCCGCTCGGCCTGCTCGCGGTTCAGGACAGTGCCTGCACCGACGACCATGCCCTCCACTGCGGACATTTCCTTGATCGCGTCCGGGCCGGCTTCGGTGCGGAAGGTGACCTCCGCACAGCCGATGCCGCCCGCAACGAGCGCTTCGCCCACGGCAACCGCGTCGGCGGCGTCGTCGATCACGACGACGGGCACAATCGGGTTGTCCTTGAGGAACGGGAGTGCGTCTGGAAGGTTAGCCATTAGTTGCCGGCCTCCTTGCGCTGCTGGTCGATGCCGTCCCAGAGGCCGAGCAGGTACTGGGCGCCGAGTGCGCGGTCGTACAGCGGGTAGCCCGGGCGGCCCTCTTCGCCCCAGATCATGCGGCCGTGGTCTGGGCGCACGTACACATCCGGTGCGTAATCGTAGAGCGCTTCGATGATGGCGGACATGTCGAGGTTGCCGTCCTGTGCCCAGTGAGCTGCTTCCTTGAACTTCTTCGGGCCGAGGTACTTGACGTTGCGCACGTGGGCGGCGGCAATCTTGCCGCGCTTGCCGAACTCGCGGAAGATCGCCGGAACATCGTTATCCGGGTTCGAGCCAAGCGAGCCGGAGCACAGGCACAGCGAGTTCGCATCGGACTCGTTGAGCCCGACGATCGCGTCGATGTCGTCGCGGTTCTTGTATGCGCGCGGGATGCCAAACAGGTCCCATGCCGGATCGTCCGGGTGGCACGCCATCTTGATGCCGACCTTTTCACAGGTGGGCACGATCGCATCGAGGAAGTACTTCCAGTTTTCACGCAGCTTCTCGACCGTCATGTTTTGGTATAGCTCCATGACTTCGTCGAGTCGTGCAAGGCGCTCGGGCTCCCAACCTGGGAGCGTGAGGCCGCCGGAGTCCTCTTCGGTCTTGTTGACGATGTCGCGCGGGGTCATGCCTTCGACCTCGGCGTGATCGTAGTAGAGGCAGGTCGAGCCGTCCTCGTTCACGTGGGCGAGCTCCGTGCGCAGCCAGTCGAACACCGGCATGAAGTTGTACACGACGACCTTGACGCCGAACTCGGCGAGGTTTTCGAGGGTGATCTTGTAGTTCTCGATGTACTCATCACGGGTGTCGAGGCCGAGCTTGATGTCTTCGTGAACGTTGACGGATTCGATGATCTCGCACTCGAGGCCGGCAGCATTGACGCCCTCCACGAGGTCCTTGATCTCATCCTTGTCCCACACTTCGCCCGCTGCCTTGTAGTTCAGCGTGCCCATGATGCCGGTCATGCCCGGGATCTGCTTGATGTACTGGAGTGGGATCGGATCGTGTCCTTCGCCGTACCAGCGGAATGTCATCTTCATGCCATCATCTCCTTGTTGACGGTGTTGCGGACGGCGCCCGGACCGGCCACGAGTTCAGTGAATAGGTGTTCAATCCGCTGGGCGAGCGGGGTGTCGTACAGATTGACACCGAAAATGGCGGGGTTAGACAGGATCGGGCGCAGCACGGCGCTCGCGTCGACCGGCTGGCCCAGCGTGACTCCGGCGAGGCGGCCTTGAAGCTCCTCGAGGAGGGGGTCCGGCGACGGGTCGAAGGGCTTGCCCTCGTCGTCGACGGCGAGAAGGTAACGCATCCAGATCGCGATCGCGAGCGGGATGGCCTTCAGCTCAGTCAGGTCGCGGTCCTGAGCGATGTACTTCTTGATCGTTTCGCCGAAGCGGATGCCGACCTTCTGCGAGGTATCCATGGCGATGCGCGCCGGATCGTCGGGGAGGTAGCGGTTCGGGAAGCGCACGTCGAGGACTTCGTTGAGGAAGTCTTCGGGGTTGACGATGCCCGGATCGACGACGACGGGCAGGCCTTCGTTGCGGCCAAGCTGCTCGACGAAGGCGCGCAGCGCCGGGTCGCGCATCTCAGAGTCGATCGTGGGGAATCCGAGCACGACGCCGGCCGTGGCCAGTGCCGTGTGCAGCGGGTTCAGGCAGGTGGTCACCTTCATGTTCTCGAAGTCGTCTGCGACCTCGCGGGAGGTGACGTTCACGCCGTAGTTTTTGAAGTCCGGCACGTCGCCAACGAGGACGTCCTCGATGATGAGGTACTCGGTGGGCTCGGTGTTGACGAAGCCTGCCACGGGCATGCGGCCGAGGTAGTCGACCTCCATGTCGGTGAAGCCGAGGACCTTGAGCTCCTCGCCAACGGCCACGTTCGGGCGCGGGGTGATCTTGTCGATCACCGTAACGGGGAAGGCGACCTTCTCCTTGTCCGCCACCCATTCGAGTACGGCGGCGTCCAGCTTTCCGCCGTTCACCCAGCCGCGCATGACCTGCAGGACCGAGTCCTTGAGCTTGTCTCCGTTATGGGAGAAGTTGTCGAATGACATGACGTTGATCGGTTCGCCGCCGGCGTCGTAGCGGTGAACGAGCAGGCCGGCGATGTTCGCCATCGTGTTGGCGTGGAACTGGCGCGGATCCGAATCGATGTCGCCCAGAACCTGCTCCGAGAGCTGACCCTGCGAGTCGTGGATTCCGTAGCCCTTCTCGGTGATCGTCATCGAGATCATCGAGACTTTCGGATGCTTGACGACCTCGACGAGGCGGTTGTAGTCCGCACTGCGCGCCCACGCCAGGCCCTCCGAGATGCCCGCAATGACCTTGAGGTCTCGGGTTCCATCGGGGTTCAGGGTGACCGTGAGGGTCATGAGATCGTTTGCTCCGAGCTGCTTATCAAGCTCCTCGGGATTCATGGGGACGACGGCGGTGATCGGCCAGTGCTCGCCGTCGGCGATCATGTCGTGTGCGACTCGCGCGGGGAATGCGCGGAAGATGTTTCCAGGGCCAAGGTGGATCCAGCGGGGATCTTCCTTGCCCTTGGTCTGCATATCGGCGACGTCGAAACTGGGGAGTTCCACCTCCGCTCTCTCAAAATCTGCACGGTTGTCAATTCCGGCAAGTGTCAATTCCATGTAAGCTCTCCATCGAACCGCGTTGTTTTTCTATGGTAAACGCTTGTTTATCTGTGGTGAAAGCATATCCCTTCTCGGGTGCGCTTGTATACCAACATTAGTTGAGTGTGACCGTAACCACAATTGGGCCGATTCCGGCCGGCCTTAAACTCCCGTTTCACAGGGCGAACCACCCTTCGCTATGCTTGGGGGCATGGGAAATCCGAAGCCGCTCGCCAGCGTGAGCCGAGCAATTACGCTGATTGAATACCTTGCCAGCCAAGACCCGCAGGGCACCCCGCTTGGCACCCTCGCGGCCGATCTCGGGATCAACAAGGCGACGGCGTACAACACCCTCGCCACGCTCCGCGAGCACAACTGGGTGGAGCAAGATTCACACACCGGCTACTACCGGCTGGGCGACGGCATCGCGCCCATCGCGCAGTACCGCACCTCCACCCGGCAGTCGATAGAGAACCTGCGCCCCTACCTCGCGCGCATCGGCCACCGTTTCAACGAACTCGTGCACCTAGGCCAGCTCGTCGACACCGACATCGTCTACCTCGACAAGGTTGAGCCCGACCGCGCCATTCGCGTGGTCTCCGCAGTCGGCAAGCGAGCAACGGCCGTCACCACGTCACTTGGCCGCGCGCTGATCGGCTCCTTCGAGAACCGAGATTCCCAGCTCGGCTGGTACTTGGACGCCCCGGAACTCTTGGCATTGCCCGACGCCGATAGGTCGCGGCTTGAGGCCGCCGTCGTCCACAATTTCGCCAACCTTGACGAGCGTGGCTGGACGGAGGAGCTGGAGGAAAACGAGCCGGGCATCGCGTGCGTTGGTGTGCCGCTGGTCGGAGAAAACGGCTCCAACCTCGCAATTTCCATCAGCGCCCCCGCCGAGCGCATGACCCCCGAGTATCGCGCCGAACTCGCGGCGGGCGTGCGCGAGGAGCT
>NZ_JBHWPL010000115.1:0-12324 GCF_043424875.1 Trueperella sp.
CGGGTTCGAATCCCGTTGGGGGTACTGCTTCACCAGAAGCGGGTAGAAATACCAAATCTGGCCCTGTAGCGCAGTTGGTTAGCGCGCCGCCCTGTCACGGCGGAGGTCGCGGGTTCAAGTCCCGTCAGGGTCGCAGAGAAAACGCCCGGTTTCCACCGGGTGTTTTTCTACTCAGGCTCTGTAGCTCAGTTGGTAGAGCGTTCGACTGAAAATCGAAAGGTCACCGGATCGACGCCGGTCGGAGCCACACATCACAGCGACACTGCGCCCGCCGCGCGTCACACATCCACCCGTCAGTTGCCGGCTCGGTGAATGAGCGCCATTCTCGCTCAACCCGTACACTTATGTCTATGGCTACACCCCCGATTCTTCCCGTGGTCTTCGGTTCGGACGTGGCCGACTATTCGATCGCGCGCCTACTTCACGAGACCTTCGGGATAAAGACCCTTGTGATCGCGCAGTTCATGCGCGGGCCCGTCGACAATTCAAAGATCGTAGACGTACGCCTCGTGCCGCGCGAAACGTTCTACGACCCCAAGTTGCTCCTGCCTCTCTTCCATGAGATCGCCGACGAGTTCCCAGACCTGACCCCCGTCCTCCTTGGCAACGAAGACAACGTACTCAACATCGCCATGGCCCACCGCGACGAGCTGGAGCCCCGCTGGTTCCTACCGCTGTCCGACCGCTCGGTGCTCGACCTCGCGAATAACAAGGACGCGATGGCCTCCCTGCTCTCAGATCTCGGCTACGCCAGTCCCACCCATGTCAACATCGAGCTCGGTGATCCGAGCACGTGGGACGCCATCACATTCCTGCGCACGCCCCTGATCGCTAAACCGACGATCGGAGGCGACCAGATACGCTTCCACCAGACCGGGCTCCAAAAGGTCGCCAGTTTCGACACGCACGACCAAGCGCGTCAATATTTTGACGACGTCGCCAGCGCCGGTGGCACGATGGGTCTCATCGTTCAAGAACTCATCCCGGGCGACGACACCACGCAGTGGGTGATCAACGGTTATATCAACAAGCGCGGGGAAATCACGGCGATCGGTACCGGCCAGGTCATTCTCGGCATCCACGAACCAAATCTCATTGGAAACGCCGGCATCATTTATGTCCGTGAGAATGCCCAGCTCATCGAACAGGCCACGCGCATCCTCACCGCCGTGGGCCTACGCGGGTTCTTCTCACTGGACGCCAAGTATGACCCGCGTGACAACACGCCTTACTGGCTCGATCTCAATCCGCGGATTGGCCGAGGCAACTATTACTTGAAGGTGGGTGGCATAAATCTCGCAACGGCACTCATAGATGACATGGTGGGCCGCGCGCTCGCTGATCGCGGATCGGCCCAAACGCTCCAGCGAGAAGGCCTATTTTCGGTCATGCCTAAGATTCTCGCGAACCGGCACTACGTCGAGGATCCTGAGCTGTGGAAGAAAGTGAAGTCGCTAAAGAAACACGCCGTGGATCCACTCGACTACTCCGCCGACCGCCACCCCAAGCGCACACTGTTTCGCATAGCGGCAGGAATTAACCACGTGCGCCGTACTCGCATGTACTATCCGGAACTCACTGAGACCGGGTTCTGAATCACCCGTTCTGATTCCTGCGCCACGTGTGCGACACCGATAGAATGACCGGAGTGCAACAAAGGAGACTTTATGCGTTTTGCCCAGCTCACTGACACGGCCTACTCACGTTTCGCAGAACGTCAGGAGCGCATGTCGTTCGCCCAACTGCCGGCATATGCGGCGACTCGTCGAGATCAGGGGGCCGAGGTGTCCTTGGTCGGCGTCGTCGACGGCGATCCGGAACGCATCCTTGCCGCTGCGATCGTGTCCTACCAGCCGTGGAAGCGTGTTTTTAAGAGGGCGAACATCGTTTTCGGGCCGACGTTCGAAGAATACAGTCCTGAAGTTGAGCGCGTGTTCTACGAGGGGCTACTTGACTTCGTCAAACGTGATAAGTCGGTGCTGTCGGTTCGCGTCACTCCGGCAACGATTCGCAGGCACTACGACGACATTACGCCGGGTGACGAGACCGCGCAGGCACAAAACCTCGATCGCCTGATCGAGGATCTGGGCGGGCACCGCGTCATGTTGGACTTTTCCGAGCGCCCGGACATCCCCGTTCGCTTCTCCTATGTCAAGAACATTGAGGGCATGGACTTTGCCGCCGTACAAAAGTCCACAGGCCAGCAGGTCCGCACCGCGTTTAACCGCAAAGGAACAAACGGAGTGGAGGTGAAGTTCGCTTCGCCGGAGGAGGTCCACATTCTTGACGCCGTCCTCGAACACACAGCCGAGCGCACGGACATGGCGGAAATCTCGTCGTCGCGAATCTCCTATTACGCTTCACTGGCAAAAAATCTTGGCAAGGACAAGGCGTTTTTCCCCGTCGCGGTCTTGCATGCGCAAAAGTATCTCGACCAGATCGATGCGGAGCGAATTGAAGTCAATGACAAGCTCGAGGACTTCGCCAAGCGAGAGGCCGATCTCGAGGCTGAGGGTAAGGTGCTGGGCAAGAAGCAGCGCAACCAGATCAAGGAGCTCGAATCGCGCCTTGAGGTTCTTGCCAAACGCGAGGCGGAAACGTTGGAGGTCCAGGCCGAGCATGGAGACGAGGTCATCCTCGCCGCATCATTGTTCGTCGCTTCACCGAACGAGCTGACGTACATCGTTTCGGGCGCCTACTCGCAGTTCACGTCCTACTACGGCATCTACCTCATCCACCGAGAAATGTTTGAGTGGGCCACCGCCAACGACGTGAAGATCTATAACTTCTACGGCATCACCGGCGATTTTTCAGACGAGGCATCGGATGCGGGCGTCTTGCACTTTAAGCGCCAGTTCTCCGGCGAGGTCGAGGAGTACGTCGGAACATACGACCTGCCCGTCCGCCCGACGCTTGCCAAGACGCTCGGAGCTCTCGACTAGCGCGGGCTCACCGCCGGTTAGTCATCGACGCATCACGAACTGGGTACGATAGTGCGCATGTCAGATTTCCCGTATCGGGCTCGCCACGGTGAGGGCTACGGCCCGGCCACCGCGGCGTCCGTCCCCGGCAACAAGCCGGCACCTGAAGGCCAGGCCCCGGCCGGCGTCGGCGACGCGTCGGCGATCGCAGGTGCACAGACCGCCGGTGCGGGGGCGTCATTCGCGCCGAGCGGAGCCGCCGAGCACGTGCGCACGGCCGGCCTGACGCAGGCCGAAGCGGCCAAGGCGGGGCCGGATACGGAACAGATCGCTGTCGTCGGAAAAGATACGGCGCGCTCCTCGTTCGTCATGTTCCTTGGAACGCTCGTCTCCCGCATCCTCGGGTTCGTAAAGTCGCCGTTCCTCATGGGCGCGGTCGTGGGTCTGAACTCCTCGGTGGCGGGTTCGTGGGACATCGCCAACAAGCTGCCGAATCTGCTGTACATGGTGATCGCGGGCGGCCTGGTCAACGCCGTGCTCGTGCCGGCGATTGTGCGGGCCACGAAGGAATCGAAGGATTCCGGGCAAGACTTCATCAATAAACTTCTCACGCTGACCATGGTGGCGATGGGCGCCATCACACTTCTGCTCACGCTGCTAGCGCCGGTGATCGTCAAGATCTTCGCCTCCACGCTGCGCGACGATTGGTATTCGCTGACCGTCCTGTTCGCCTACTGGAGCCTGCCGCAGATCTTCTTCTATGGCCTGTACACGGTGTTCGGGCAGATCCTCAACGCCCGCGAAAACTTCGGGCCGTACATGTGGGCGCCGGTGGCCAATAACGTCGTGGCGATCGGCGGACTGCTCGTTATCTTGGCGATCTGGGGCTCCGAAAGCGCCACCGACCCCTCCCCTGTCTCAGCGTGGATGGGCGTGCGCGCGAGCACGCTCGCAGGCGTGTCGACCCTCGGCATCGTCATCCAGGCGCTCATCCTCATCATCCCGCTGCGCAAGGAAGGCATCCGGTTCCGCCCGGACTTCCAGTGGCGCGGCTCGGGGCTCGGGCGCGCGGGGCGGGCCTCGATGTGGGTTCTGGGCACTGTTGTGCTCGGCCTCGTGCCCACGATTCTGCTGACCACCGCGGCCGCAGGCGCCACGACCCGCGCTGTGGAAATGGGCATCCCCGTGGCGGAGGTGGCGTCGAACGCCGCCTACACGGCGGCCTACGCGCTGTACTCCCTGCCCACGTCGCTCATCACCGTCTCGGTGACCACCGCCGTCTTCACGCGCATGGCCCGCGCCGCCGCCCACGGCCGGCACTCCACCCTCGCCACGATCACCTCCCAGACACTGCGCATCGTGGCCACATTCAACTTCCTCGCGGCCGCCGGGCTGATCGCGCTCTCGCTGCCGCTTTCGCGCTTGATGCTGCCGTTCGTCAGCGTCGCGGAGATTCGCTCCCTCGCCCCGGTGCTCGCCACCTTGACGCTCGGCCTAATCGGCGTGGGCGCGGTGACCGTGTTCAACCGCGTCTACTACGCCCTCGAGGACACGCGCGGCGCCTTCTTCATCGGCCTGCCCTGGCAGGCCATGGGCGTGATCGGCTTCAGCGCCTCGATGCTCCTGCCCCCGCGCTGGGTGGTCGTGGGCATCGCGTTCACGATGGCCCTGTCCAACATCCTCGCGAGCATCGTCATGTACCTCGTTTTGCGCAAGCGCCTCGGCGGGTTCGACGACGTCCGGCTGATTTCCACCCACGTGCGGCTGGGAATCGCGGCGGTCGTCGCCGGCTTTGTGGGATGGCTGTGGGTCAACGTGTTCGGACTCGATGCGGTGGCCGCCTCGGTGCCCGCCGCCTTGGGGGCGATCGTCGTGGGTGGCGTGATCATCGTGGCGATCTATCTGATCTTGGCCTACCTGCTCAAGGTCGACGAGGTGGCGCACATCCTCTCGCCGCTCGCCAAAATCACTGAGAAGATCCGGGGCAAGATCGGGCGATGACCCGCGCCGTCGACCCCGCGTCCGTCACCTCCCGTGAGCTGGCGGAACAGCTGGTGGACGAGGGACTCCTCGTGAAGTTCTACCTCTACCCCGCCGAGTTCGGCGGCTCCGAGGCGGAAACCGATTCGCGCTACCTCCCCGCACAGGCCGCGCTCGAGAAGAACAAGTTCGACTCGATGGTCAGGCAACGCCTCGCCGACGGGCGACTCACCGGCTACTACTGCCAGCCCACGGATACGGGCGAGAGTCTCGTGCCGTCGTCGTTGAAGCTCATCACGCTGAAATCCGGGAGTCAGGTGTTCGTCTCGACGATCGAGGTGTGGGATCCGGAAGTTCCTTTTGCGGGCGCGCGAGCCTAAACTAAGACCAATCATTCCCACACGAAGGACTGCGATGGCTACCAATAATCCGCGTTCGAATGGAAACGGCCGCTTCGACCCGCGCAAGCACCGGTTCGCCACCTTCGCCGCAGTTCTCGGCGTCATTGCCGTGCTGGCTATCGTGGTCGGCCTTATTTGGATGGGATAGTAATTCGGCGCTATTTGCCGCAAAGCATTGTCCAGCTGAGAGTACCGCTACACGCTCGCGGAGTCGGGCATGCATTCGGGCAAGAAGATCGGACACGGTTGGAATGGTATGGACACCATACTCACACCGGGTAACATCGTCGGCTCCTCCGCAAACGACATCATCGGCATCGATAAAGCCGGTCGTATGATCGCCTACCGCGGTCTTTCCGACGGATCGATCACCACCCACGGCCAGATTGGTCATGGCTGGACGCAGTTCGACCAAGTCCTGATTCCAGGCGATGTCGATGGCAATGGAACCTTCGACATGCTCGGCATCCGCGGCGATGGCCGGATGTTCTTCTACGCCAATCCTGCGAACGGCTGGTTCTCGCCCGCCGTTCAGGTTGGCCACGGCTGGGGAGCTATGAAGCTCATCAGCTAGATCGCCTAATCCCCTATCGCGTGTGCCCCGGAGGGCAGGCCTTGCGGCCTCCCTCCGGGGCACACGTTTCTTCAAACACCGAGCCGCCCATCAACCGACACCCGGCACACCTGTTTAGAGAAGGCGCCCACTCACCCAGTCACAACGGCTTACGCCGGCCCCTCCGCAACTTCAGTGAGAATACGAACCGTTTTGGCCTTTCTGGCAACGACATGCTCGTATTTTCACTAAACTTGCGCGCCAAACACCGAGCCGCCAATCAACCGACACCTGGCACACCTACTCGGACAAGGCGCTTACTTATCCAGCCATGCCTTCTGCTCAAGGATCCCCGCCACCACGCTCACCCACCGCCGTGGCTTTCTCGAACAATCACGAGGCATGACGAGGAGACGCGATGGGGACTCATCACGAGCGAACGCTTGCTTACCGAACGTCCCTACGTTCCTTTGACGTTGACGATCTGCCGGAGCTTGTGGAGCACCCGCACCAGTGGTGCGGCGTCTTCCATCACGAGGTCGATGTCCTTGTAGGCGTCCGGAATCTCATCGATCCACGCCTTACCCGGCCGATAGACGATGCCCTTCATCCGCTTGTCGAGGTCGTGTTCGGTGAACCGCCGCTTGGCCTCATTTCGGGAGAACCGTCTGCCAGCACCGTGGGGTGCCGAGCGCAGACCATCATCGTTGCCCAGACCCTCGACCACGTAGGAGGCCGTCCCCATCGACCCCGGAATCAGGCCTTTCACACCTTCATCCGCGCGGATGGCTCCCTTTCGAGTGAGCCACACATCCTTGCCGCCGTGACGTTCGGGCACGGTGTAGTTGTGGTGGCAATTGATGCGTTCGACTTCCTCCACCGGGCGGCCCACGAATTCGCCCAGCCGCGCCGCAAGCCTATCCATCATCTCTTCGCGGTTGAGCCAAGCGAAGCGTTGCGCCCATTCAAGGTCGCGCAGATAGGCGGCGAAGGCATCGGTGCCTTCCTCGAGGTAGGCGAGGTCACGGTGCTCGAGCTCGATATTCTTCTTACCGCAGTAGTTCTGGGCTTCCCAGATGTACTTCTGCGCGATCTTGTTGCCTACCCCGCGAGAGCCGGAGTGGAGGAACATCCACACGGCGTCCGACTCATCTAGACAGAGTTCGATGAAGTGGTTTCCGCCGCCAAGCGAGCCCAGCTGTACGCGCCACTTCGGGGAATGCGAGAGGTCAACGCCGTTCTTCTTCGCGAGCGCCTCAAGCTCGCCTACTCGCCTCTTTGCTGAACCGCCACCCACCTTCGAGTTGTAGTTGCCGGGCGAGAGCGGGATCGAATCGATGATGGCGTCGCGCAGACGCCGCAGGTCTTTGCCGTCGAGGTCGCGGGCGTGGAACTGCGTGCGTACGCCGATCATGCCGCAGCCGATATCAACGCCGACGGCGGCCGGCAACACGGCTCCAACAGTGCCGAACACCGTGCCCACCGAGGAGCCGAGGCCAAAGTGTGCGTCGGGCATGAGGGCGACGTGTGGGTAGACGAAGGGCAGACGCGTGATCATGTGCGCTTGATTCAGGGTCTGCTCATCGACCTGCGACGCGAAATTCTTCAGTTCAACGGCCAACGATATACACCTACACGTGTGCTGCGGTCAGGAGTTAGAAGTCGATGTCTTCGTACCACGAGAGATTATCAGTGACGCGGTATCCGCATGTATCGCCAACGAAGTATTCTGAGCCCGGTTCTGACCGTTTGAACAGATGGTCACATGTGAACATGTCGCCCTCCGCGCATTGGTTCCACAGGCCATCGAGATAGCGTACCTCGCCGTACGATCCACCCTCGATATTGGAATTGCCTGTATCCGCCGGGACCTCCGGCATCGTTGCTCATGCGGATCCTTTCGCTCTGACCTCACTCATCACTCTAACAATCTCCTGAAAACATTCTCGGCGCGCCGCTACACCCACAAGCTGACAGACCGCGTCGCACCCCGAAAGCCCGCACCCAAATCTTCGTTAGACTGGCTTTGTCGGACTGCCTCCGCCAGATCGGCTTCGCCAGATCGGCTTCGTCAGACCGGCTTCGTCAGACCGGAGCGCAGGCCCCTAACCCGCAGCCCGCCTTCCGCCAACCGCCAACCCGCCAACCCGTCCAGGAGATCGAATGCGTTTCACCCGCCTTTCCGAACGTGCGTATGCGAATTTTATTGAGCGTCGCGATCGGGTGTTCTTCACCCAGCTGCCCGAATTCGTGGAGGCCCAGCGCGAGACGGGCCAGCAAGTCGACCTCGTCGGGGTCGTGGGCGGCGAACCCGAGCATCTGCTCATGGCGGCGGCCGTGTCCTATCAGCCGTGGAAGCGCTTCTTCCGCCGGGCGATGGTCATTTACGGCCCCACGATCAAGGACTACTCGCCTGACATCGAGCGCACATTCTACGAGGGCCTGAAGAACCTCCTCGCCGCGGACGGGCGCGTGCTCTCGGCGCGCATCACCCCGCGGATCGAGCGCCGCACGTACTCCGACATCGAACCCGGCCCTGAACTCGAGCGCGCCGGCGAATTCGAGCGGCTCATCGAGTCGTTGGGCGGACACCGCGTCATGCTCGATTACTACGACCGCCCCGACATCCAGATCCGCTACGCCTACGTCAAGGACATCGAGGGCATGAGCTTCGCGGACGTCACCAAATCCGTCAGCCAACACGTGCGCACGGCTTTCAACCGCAAGGGCACGAACGGCGTTGAGGTCCGGTTCGTCAGTCCCGACGACGTCGACATCCTGGCGGGCGTCCTCGAGTCGACCGCCGAGCGCACGGGCATGCACGAGGTCTCCACTCACTCTCTCGAGATGTATCAGCGCGTGGCCCGCAAGCTCGGCCCCGAGCACGCGTTCTTCCCCGTCGCCACCTTGCACACCGCGAAGTATCTGGAGCAGATCGCGGCCGAGCGCGCCGAGATCGAGGCGAAGGCCGAGCAGCTCCGCGAGCGCCGAAGCGCGCTGGAGGCCGAGGGCAAGAATCTCGGCAAGAAGCAGCGCAACCAGCTGCGCGAGCACGAGAGCCGCCTCGAGGTGCTCGACAGGCGCGAGGCCGAAACCCGCGAGGTCCAGGCTGCGCATGGCGACGAGGTCGTGCTCGCCGCCAGCTTCTTCCTGCACTCACCCGGTGAGCTGACGTATCTCTCGTCCGGCGCCTACGCCGAGTTCAATTCCTATTACGGCATCTACTTGATCCACCGCGAGATGTTCGAGTGGGCCACCGCAAACGACGTGAAGGTCTACAACTTCTTCGGCGTGTCCGGCGATTTCACCGACGACGCCTCCGACGCCGGCGTCCTGCATTTCAAGCGCCAGTTCGTCGGCGACGTCGAAGAGTACGTTGGTACCTACGATCTGCCGATTCGTCCCCGGCTAGCCAAGGCCCTCGGCGCCCTCGACTAACCCGCGAGCGCCGGCCCGCGCACCCTATTTACTAAGGAAATCGCGCAGCTGCGGCAGCTCCGCCAGAATCTGGAGCCTGCCCCGGTTAAAGTTCCGCTTCAGCCGCGCCACATTGCGCTCCTGATTCGAGACCATCATCTGCTTGGGCCAGAACACCCACGCCTTGCCAGCGGCCTCAAGCTCGCGCACCCGCTCGCGCGTGGCGTTGTACTTGTGCCAGCGCTCGTTCGTCGCCGATGCCACGAGCGGCAGGTTGGCAAGCATGCGGTCGAGCGCGCGCGGGTTGCGCGGCGGCCGCTTCACGTACTCGCGCGGCTGGGTCAAAACGATCACGAAGCGCTCAAATCCCGCCTCCTCAGCCGCATCGAGCGGGATTCCGCCCGACTCCCCAATCGCGCCGTCCACGTGCAGCTCCCCGCGGATCTCAGTGGGCGGCATGATGACGGGCATCGTCGACGACGCTCGCACGGCCCGCATGAGTTTGGCCGGCTCGTCGAGGTCGGCTTTCGTCCAGTACCGAGTCTCGCCGGTCACGGAGTTGAAGGAGCCGATCCGCACGTCGGCCGGGTTGGCGAGGTAGGACTGAAAGTCGTACGGGATCGGGCCGTCGTCGCGCGTGGCCTCTTCGTAAATGTAGGCGGCGTTGAACAGGCCCCTGCCTTGGGCGAATGAGCGCAGGTTGCCGAAGTTGGGGTCGGCGGCGAAGTCCACGAATGCGCGCCTGGCGCGTTCGCGTTCGCGGGAGAGGAAGTTCGATAGGTGCGAAGCGCCCGCGGAAATGCCGGCCACGAGGGGGAAATTCACGTCCAGATCGAGCAGCGCCTGCACGACGGGCGCCGTGTAACTCGCACGCATGCCACCGCCCTCAAAAATGAGGGCGGTATCGTTGATCATGCGGGGCGATTCACCCGCGTGGGGTTCGGCCAAAGCGTGCCTCTAGCTCAACGCTGCCTTCGCGCCGTCGTAGTCAGGCTCGTTCTTTCCTTCCGCGACCTGCTCGGTGTAGATGACCTTGCCGGCTTCATCGATGACGACGACGGCGCGCGAGAGCAACCCTTCGAGCGGGCCATCGGCCATCGTCACGTGGTAGTCCTCGGGGAAGGACGAACGGAACGCGGATCCGGTCACCACGTTGTCGATGCCCTCGGCGGCGCAGAAGCGATCGTGCGCGAAGGGGAGGTCCATCGATACGGCGACGACGACCGTGTTGTCGAACTCCTCAGCCAGCTTGTTGAATGCGCGCACGGACTGAGCACACACGCCCGTGTCGAGCGAAGGGAAGATGTTGAGAACGACGCGCTTGCCTGCGAAGTCGGAGAGCTTCACGTCGTCGAGATCCGAACCCGTCAACGTGAAGTCAGGGGCGGTCGAGCCGACCTCAGGGAGGTCGCCGATGGTCGTTACTGGATTACCGTCAAACGTAATGTTAGCCATGACACCACCGTAGCCACGCGGCGCCGCCACCAAAAGCAACTCACGCGGTGAGCATAAAAACGTCCACGATTAGCCAAGTTCTCTATAACAAGTCGAAAGATGGGGCGATTCCATGTCAAAATGAGAAGAACAATCTGGGCAACCACGCCCACGTAAAGGAGTACCCGTGACTGATAAGAAAACGAACGTAGGTGCGGACGGCGATCGTCCGGCACCAACCGATCACACGCCGGAGGGTCCCGCATCCCTCGCTGGCCAGGGTCCCATTGCACCAAAGAGCGGCCAGTCCGTCGGAGAGCTCATCGCCAAGGTGACCGCGCAGTTCTCGGCGCTGGTACGTGACGAGATTACGTACACGAAGCTCCAGGCCACGTCGAAGGTGAAGAAGCTCGGCATTGGCGGGGCTCTCCTTGCAGTCGCGGGCGTTCTCGCTCTGTACATGCTCGGCATGCTCCTCACGGCGGCAGCGATCGGCCTTGGTCAGGTCGTGCCTATGTGGGCAGGCTTCCTCATCGTGGCCGGCATTCTCCTGCTCATCATTCTGATTCTCGCGCTCATTGGCGCCAACCGGATGAAGGCTTCCAAGAAGCATGAAGTCAACCCGGCAGTCGGCCTCCAGAAGGATGTTGACGCGGTTAAGAAGGGACTGAACTAGTGACTGACGCACGCCACAAGAAGGCCGTTGACTACGAAGCACCCAAAGGTGTTCCTGACAACCGCTCGGCTGAAGAGATTGAGAAGGATATCCAGCGCGTTCGAGATGAGATGACCGAGACGGTCAACGAGCTCGCCGCGAAGCTGCACCCTGACACGCTCAAGGAGCAGGCCACCTCATTTGCGAAGGTCAAGATGGACGAAGGCAAGACCAAGGCGAATCACCTGGTTGAGGACGCGAAGGCCGGCGACACCCAATCCATCGCGATCATCGCCGCGGCGGTCATCGCAGTGGCCGCGTTCATCCTGCGAAAGATCTTCAAGTAGAGCGCCGATCTGACCAGATCCGAGCCTGATCGCGTCCTGAAGGTTGGCTCGATACGATTTCTAGACCACTACGATTTCTAGACTGCAATGGCGGGGCTGTGATTCACAGCCCCGCCATTGTCGTTCCTATGTCCTGAGTCTCCCGCTACTCGTCCGTTCCCTGCGAGCGCTTCATCGTCTCGAGCACGTCCTTACGCGGGAAACGCCGGTGTCCACCGAGCGTCCGCACAGACGGCAGCTTGCCGCTATCTGCCCACCGCGCCACAGTCTTGGGGTCTACGCGGAATAGGGCTGCAACCTCCGATGGAGTCATTAGTTCATTTTCAATATTCATGCTTCAAAACATCCTTGTATTAGCAGAGTTCCCACATCGAAGGGGGTGATGCGGAACCAGCGTCCATTGGTATGGTTCGACAGGGCGTTTGCCGACCATCTGCTTCCGGAACCAGCCAGATGTCAGACACTTCCCGCTGGGTCCTTGCAAGTTTTAGGGTACAACAACTTCGATTGAACCCGGATATCTTGATGTGCCCGGAGTGGAGGAGTGTGCCCGCCACCTACTGATTCTTGACTCTGAGACGAGTTGCGCTCCGCCTCGGCTAGCCGCCGATCCTCT
>NZ_JBHWPL010000116.1:0-14855 GCF_043424875.1 Trueperella sp.
TGGCACTGTTTACTTCAACTACTGGTGGGGTCAGATTCCCGACGACGGCGCCACGATTGAAATATTTGAATCCTCCGGCAGTGAGGGAAAATCAGTACTCGATGAACTGACCGCGATCTCAGACACCATCGACTGGCCCGATGACACGTCGTGGGCCGGCGAAAAGTGGCGTTCCCTCTAGGCTCGCTCTAACGTTGCTCCCGATCCGTCCACAGATCGTTGTAGTGCTGGCCGATCGCATCGTATCGCTCGGCATATGCTGAGTGGCCGACTTCTTCTCGGTAATAGTCCATGAATTGACCACTCGTGCCGTTTTGCACCATCGTATCGTAACTGTCAAACCCTGACCCGTTCCAGGGCGACTTATTGCCCGTAGTTTCAAAATACTCATCGGGAGCCACGAGTTCCCGGTCGCCATCGGCAAACGGGGCATCTGGGTTCGTCCAGTTCTCAACAGGCATCTGAGTCAGTGCGTTGAGGTATGCTTGCTCCATTCTTGCCTGACCACCCGCTTCTTGTAGAGCGCGAGCCTGCTCAGCCTCGCTCAAGTTGTCGGTTGGAAGGACGGCCTCAGAGACCTGCCCAACTCCATAACCGACAATATCGCCAGCGATCGATTCGACTATTGGGTTATCAAAGACCTTGCCGAATGGAATGAATCCCACGCCCTTGTCGGCGAGCTTGTGAATCTGCGCATTGCGGTCATCGATTGCCGCTCCAGCCTGCTCGCTCGCGTCACCAGGCGCGGTTGTAAAGGCATAGCTAAGATTCCCCCACTTTCGAGTGATGGCATCGATTTCACTGGGCGTCGCATTGGTGTATCCGTTGTTAAACTCGTCAACGAGAGCGTCCTCATATGTTTTGGCCACTTGGTCGGCAAGATAGACGGTCGAAGCGGGTCTATTTTCAGGCCCCGCATCAAAGCCCATGTCGACGAACAGGCCACGCGAACCTTGCATCTCAGACATGAGGCTCTGGCTGATGTGAAGGTGCTTATGATCGGTGGACGATACATTATAATTGGATTGCATTGATCGCGCGAGGCCTTCAAGGTGATCGTCGAGGATATATCCTCCCCATTCCGCTAGACCTGGGTTGTTCGCACCGAACACGTCCCGACCATTGTTCAAATCCTGGTTACCCCACCAGAAACTATCGTGGTCCTCGGTGAGAGCTGACTGATAACCGCGTATATACTGCAGCGCAACATCCTGCGCTTGCTGCCGGCCCTCAATATCATTCGGATCGTCCGGCATATCCGCAGCCCCGGCGAGGAGCTCACCGATCTCACGTCCACCATCCCACGCGGGCCACGGAGAGTAGGGCGCGCCCAGCTTGTCGCGCCCAGAAATAAGATACTCCGCCATCCCCATGTGGCGTTCCTCATCACCGTTGTCGTAGGTGGTCATCGGACCAAAATCGAGGTCTTGAGCGAAAAACTCTCGTGTTCCGTCCACGTCTGGCCCCATGGCGACCATCATGTTGTATACGGGATCCAGTGAGGCGCCTTGTTCTTCCCCATAGGCGTAGTAGAACAAGCCCGATGCATAATGGGGTTCGGTTCCGTATTGGCGTTGGAATTCTTCTTCGAACTTCACGATGTCGTAACCGACCGCTGACGCGCGATCACCCCCGACACCGTTGAGGAAATCCCCGCCCAACACGATATCCGGATTGTAGTGATTGCCAAGAGCCATGATCGACGTCATCGCACTGTACCCGGAGATTGGGTAGCCCATCTCATTTGAGAGGTCTGTTCGACCTGTTGCGATCAACCCCTTATTAAACTCCGATCTCCATTCCGCGAGCGAGTTCGCATTGTCCACTGAGTTCTCGGAGAATTTCTCCCACGCCTCCCACACCTGCGGTGGTGAATCTGAGTTGTACTCACCGCCCGAGGCAATCGTCAAACCGGTGCCCAGCGAACCAAACATGTGTTGGAGAGCTTCAACCTTCTCCTCGCCCTCGCCATAGAAATTGGACTGCGAATAGTTCGCAACCCACCCGAGGACCTCGTCCGGATCCATGTCCGTGTAGAACGCTGTCGCAAAGAAGGGGTTTTGTAGATCGTCGCCATACTTATCCTGCCACTCTCTCAACCTCGCTGCATCCACGTCGGTGAGATCGCCCGACCCCGACATAATCTCACGAAGCTCCTCCGCCGCCTGCGGGGCATACTCATTCGCATACTCCCAGTGCATCTGCGCGCCCAACAGCCCATCATTCGACCCAAACAGATCGAGTCCAAGTTGGGTTCGATCAACGCCACCCGCATCACCGGCCGTCGCAGCAACCTCATCGGAGACGATCTCGGACAAGGCATTGCTCAGAGAATCCGCAAGCTCCTGCGCGGCGTTATCCACAGCAGTCACTTTTCCGTTATACGTCGCGGAAATCTCTTCTTGAGTCGTGTCTAGATCGTCCTTGATTCGTTCAAGCTCCGCCTCGAATGACGCATCATCGACGGTGTAGCTTTCCGGATCCGCTGCGGCTTTGTTCTTAGCGTCCTGCCACTCTCCTTCAATGCGCTCTTTCTCACTGTTGTACGTCGTCAGCGCTGAATCCCAGCGCCCTTGTTCAGTTTCGATGTCACCCTTCAGCGTCGAGTAGACCTCGCCATAGGTATCAAAGGCTTTTTGGCCGTTGGATAGCGCATCTTGAAGATCCCCAATGACGGAGGCAATGAACCGTAGCTCGCTGCCGTACGCTTCTCTAAACGCGCCACTCCACGCGCCCAGATTTTGATCAACGACGTCCCCGTCGTTGAGTGAGCGTCCAACGTTGAGGACCGCCTGCCCCAGCTCCGACAGCTCAGGAGACGGTTCGGAGGCAGGCACGGGAAGCGCTACATCTCCAGATTTGAAACTTGGCATTACTCGCCCTCACCCTCAGGAATATGACTCGCCAGAAACTTGAACTCCTCGACGATGTCCTGCTCCGTCGCATCCATATTGTTCACGCCCGTCGTCGTGCCTGAACCGAGCAGAGCGCACGCATCCGAAATCTCTAAAATAATTGCCTCGGCCAAGTTAAAGAAGTTCTTACCCTGCGTCCGCGCCGCATTGACGCCCTCATTGGTCGTCTTACCAGCCCCGCCAACGGTATCGACCGGGAGGGTAACCACAGCCCCGGAAACTTCCCCACCTAGATCGCTCGCACCATGGGAAATGCTGACATAAAGTGAAGCGTCGTCAGATACTTGACCCGCCAAGTCGTGCACTGCTTGGTAATCCATCTCGATAACGTCTGCCATGCTTGACCCCTCGGCTATTCGCTCGGCTAGTGAGTTATACGCCACCATCCTAACCGCATGTGCTCTCGTGTGCGCATTTCCTCTCTCTAGATTCTCACATAGAGAAACGCCCCTTCTTTTGAGCGGGATCTTTTCAGCCTCAACTGGCGTGTGATCGGCATTCGGTGAGGGCCTTCAGCGCCGGAGCCGAACTTCTGTCCGACTGGTGTGCACCGGCGTCGCCGAAAGGCTCGCCCCGCTAAAGTAGAGCGCAAATGCGCCAAGAGCGCCAAAGAAACGGTTCAAGGAGGCCCCGTGAGGGACGAAACGAAATACATCCACGCTGGCTACCAACCAGGAAACGGCGATCCGCGACAGCTGCCGATTGTTCAGTCGACGACGTACACCTACGACTCATCCGACGACATCGCCGCAGTGTTCGACGAGCCCACGCACGCCCTCATCTACTCGCGCTTTGCAAACCCGACCGTCATGGCGGTCGAGCAGAAGGTTGCGGATCTTGAAGGCGGCGCGGCGGCTATGGCGACGTCGTCAGGTCAGGCCGCAACGATGATTTCCATTATGAATCTGTGCTCGGCGGGCGACTCCTTCGTGACGTCGTCGGAGATTTATGGTGGCACGCTCAACCTTTTCTCGGTGACTCTCAAGAAGTTCGGCATTGAAGCGATCTACGTTGACCAGGATGCGCCGGAGGACGAGATCAAGGCGGCATTCAAGGACAACACGAAGCTGCTGTTCGGCGAGACGATCTCCAACCCCTCGATGGCGGTGCTCGACCTCGAGAAGTTCGCGAACATTGCTCACGACATGGGCGTCCCGTTCGTCGTCGACTCAACGTTCGCTACCCCGGTGCTGTGCAAGCCGATCGAATACGGCGCCGACATCGTCATCCACTCAACCTCGAAGTACATGGACGGCCACGCCGTTCAGGTGGGCGGCATGATCGTCGATTCCGGGACGTTCGACTACACGAACGGCAAGTTCCCGGACTTCACCGAGCCGGACGAGTCCTACCACGGGGTCGTCTACACCAAGGACTACGCGGTTGCGCCAAACATCATCAAGGCGCGCATGCAGCTCATGCGCGATTTCGGCATGTACCCCGCCGCCCACTCGGCCTTCGTCCTGAACCTCTCGTTGGAGTCGCTTGATGTGCGCATGCGCCGCCACTGCGAGAACGGACTCAAGGTGGCCCAGTACCTCGATTCGCGCCGCGACGTGCTGAGCGAGGTTCGCTACCCCGGCCTCGAGAGCTCGCCGTACCACGAGATCGCGAAGAAGTACCTCAAGGGTGGCTACTCGGGCGTCATCTCGATCGACGTCGGCAGCCGCGAGAACGGCGTGAAGTTCATGGACGCGCTGAAGCTGATTTCGCGCGAGGTGCACGTGGCCGATTCGCGCTCGTGCGTGCTGCACCCCGCGTCGATGACACACCGCCAGCTGACGGACGAGGGGCTCGTCGAGGCAGGAATCACGCCGGGACTCGTGCGGGTGTCGATTGGGCTCGAGAATGCCGACGACGTGATCGAGGATCTCGCACAGGCTCTCGACTCGCTGAAGTAGGGTCCGCACAGGCCAGAGCCAATCGCGTCCGCGAGATTAATATCTTGACGTGAAAATATCGTTCCCGCGCTGTAGTGTGTGTCTAGCGACACCTAAAATATGTGTCTAGCGACACGTACTCGGATTTTTCAAAGGGGAAAAGAATGTCAGAATACAAGCTCGTTTTCCATATCAACGAAAATGATCGCTGGCCCTTTACACTGCGCTCGGTACGAAACTTCGTGCGCGCAGATGCCGCAAACAAGGCAGTGGTCGTTGCCAACGGTGGAGCCGTGCGCTCCTTCTCCCAACTCGAAGCGGATCCGAACCGCATGGCACGCATCCGCGGCCTGGAGGCCGAGGGCGTGGACTTCGTCGTGTGCGAGATCGCGCTCGGCGAGCGTCAGGTCAAGGCCGAGCTCATCCCCGATTACGTCCGCGTCGTCGACGCCGGCATCGTCGAGATCGCTCAGCTCCAGTCCGAGGGCTACGGCTACGTCAAGGCCTAACGCCCACCGACGCATCGAGCAGCGCTAGCCGGCGAGCTGGCCTCGGAGCACGGTGAACTTCGAGTTACGCGCAATCTGCTGCACCCGATCGAACCGCGCCTCGACCTCTGGCCGGTAGCGCAGGTGGTTGTTGTGCACCATGTATAGGCGGCCGCCGGGGCGTAGCAGCCGGCGGCCGGCGTCGAGCAACCCCTGCACGAGGGTCGCGTCAATCGCAGTGCCATCGTGGAACGGCGGATTGAGTAGCACGACGTCGGCCACCCCGTCCCCTTCATCACCCGCGGCATCGTCCCAGGTCATCCGTGCGCGCCCGGCGTCCACGAATTCGCGGAGAGTCAACGACGCCGATACCACGGCATCCGCGTGAGTATCCGTTGCGAGCACCTTGGCCTCGGGCAGGGCATCGAGAACCGCGAGCGCAACCGAGCCGTTGCCACAGCCGAGGTCAACCACGTCGAGGTCGGTCCGCTCCGGCTCGGATGGTCGCGCCCACGTATCCCAGGGGTTTGCCGCCGCCTTGCGGCTGAGCGTTTCAGCCGTGAGTTCTTTGAGCGCCTCCGCGGCGAGGAACTGCCCGCCGTAATCCTCGTCCGCGCCGCTGAACACGCCGCCCACACCGAAGATTGGTCCGGCCTGTGAATCACCCACGGCTGGCGCGTAGGTGCGCCCGGTCGGCTCGCCGCTGGAGATGAGAGCCCGGAACTTCCCTCGCCCTCGGCTCGCGCGCACGTCGGAGTAGTATTCGGCCAGCGTGGCGTTGTGGCCGCGGTCCATGTGTTTGTTGTTCGCACCGATCACGAGCACCGCTCCGCTTGCTGCGGCAGCGGCCGCAACATAGGCGGTCTCCTCCAGCGACTTCGGCACGTGTCCGATCGCCAGATCGAGAGGAGCGGCAAGGAACTCGTCGAGGCGAAGCGGACCATCGGCCCCCGCAACGCTCACGCGATCGTCGTCGCCGATCGCCTGTTGCGCGCCGCGCGCCTGGTCGATCGTGCGCGAGCCGAGCAACACGGCCTCCACGCCCTGCCACCCGAGTACCGAACGGAGCAGATCGCCGGAGGGGTCGTCGAGTACGGCCACGCGACGCGGTTGCGCCACCTCGCCGAGCGCGACATCAACAATGAGCTCATCGAGCGTTGAAATATCCATACTCACATCCTCGACTGCGTGGCATTCCACCACGTGTTGATTCCAGATTCCACCGCGTGCTCGTCGATGCGCGCGAGTTCGTCGCTATTGAAGTCGGTGTTGTCCAGCGCGCCGAGTGAGTCCTCGAGCTGGCCCACCGACGACGCCCCCACGAGCGCCGTCGTCACCGTGCCGGCGCCTTGCTCGCGAAGAATCCAGGCGATCGCCATCTGCGCCAGCGTCTGCCCGCGATCGCGCGCGATGTCGTTGAGCGCGCGCACGTGATCGAGAGTTTCCGGCGCGAAGTAGCTCTCGGAGACCTTGCCCTTGTCGAGCCGCGAGCCCTTAGGTACGCCGTTCAGATACTTGTTCGTCAGCAGACCCTGCGCGAGCGGTGAAAACGCGATGATGCCCATGCCTTCCTCAGCCGCCGTGTCGAGTAGCGAGGGTTCGCCGTCTTCCACCCAGCGATTGAGCATCGAGTACGAAGGCTGGTGGATGACCAGCGGCGTGCCGAGCTCGCGCATGATCGCCTGAGCCTGCGCGGTCGCAGGCGCCGAGTAGGAGGACAGGCCCGCGTACCGGGCTTTGCCGGACCGGACGGCGTCGTGAAGCGCAAGCATGGACTCTTCCAGCGGAACGTCCGGGTCGGGGCGGTGATGGTAGAAAATATCGACGTAATCCATGCCGAGGCGCCGAAGGGATTCGTCGAGCGAATTGAGCAGATAGCCGCGCGAGCCGCCAAAACCCGTGGGCCCGGGCCACATCGCCATGCCGGCCTTCGTGGAGATCACGAGCTCGTGGCGGTGCGCCTTGAGGTCCTTGGCCACGATCCGCCCGATGTTCTCCTCGGTTGAGCCCGCCGGCGGGCCGTAGTTGTTGGCGATATCGATGTGGATGATCCCGCGGTCGAACGCGTAGCGCACGATGTCGCGCTGGGTCTGAAACGGCGTATCGTCGCCGAAATTGTGCCACGTGCCAAGCGCAATTCGGGGCAGATGCAGGCCGGAGCGGCCGCAGCGCCCGATCGGAACGTCGTCGTACCTGGACTCGGCGGGATTCCAAAAGTCGTCGGTGGGCTGGAAGTTCGTCGGTTTCATATGAGCATTGTTTCACGACGACGCCCGCGCGGCGCCCGTTGACACCTGCGGGCGAAATCGCATAGCCTGTCGATATGGCGACGATTGAAAATTCAACCAATGGCACAGAACCGGCACCCTCGACCCAGACGGAGAACGGCACCTACGTGGATGGCGGCAAGCCCTACGAGCGCGACATGCGCTACGTGACCACCCGCATCACCAAGGACGGCCGCGACGGCTTCACCCCCGAGGCCGGCCGCTACCGCCTCGTGGCTGCCCGCGCGTGCCCGTGGGCGAACCGCACCCTCATCGTCCGCCGGCTTCTGGGCTTGGAGGACGCCATCTCCATCGGCCTGCCCGGCCCCACCCATGACAAGAACTCGTGGACGTTCGACCTCGACGAGGGCGGAAAGGATCCGGTCCTCGGCTACGAACGCCTCCAGGAGGCATACTTCGCACTCGACCCGGACTACCCGCTGGGCATCACCGTGCCCGCGATCGTCGACACCACCACGGGCAAGCTCGTCACCAATGACTTCGACCAGATCACCCGCGACTTTTCCTCCGAGTGGACCGACTTCCACCGCGAGGGCGCACCGAACCTGTGGCCGGCCGACCAGCTCGAGGAGATGGAAGAGGTCATGAAGCGGATCTTCACCGAGGTCAACAACGGGGTCTACCGTTGCGGCTTCGCGGGCTCCCAAGAACACTACGAGGATGCCTACGATCGACTATGGACGGCGATGGATTGGCTGGAAGATCGGCTCGCCGACCGCCGCTACCTCATGGGCGAGCACATCACGGAAGCCGACGTTCGCCTGTTCACCACGCTCGTCCGCTTCGACGCCGCCTACCACGGCCACTTCAAGACAAACCGCAACAAGCTCACCGAGATGCCCGTGCTGTGGGCCTACGCGCGCGACCTGTTCCAGACCCCAGGCTTTGGCGACACGGTGGATTTCCAGCAGATCAAAGAGCACTACTACATCGTGCATGCGGACATTAACCCCACGCAGATCGTGCCGAAGGGCCCCTCGCTCGAGGGCTGGCTTACCCCGCACGGACGCGACGAGCTCTCGGATGATCCGTGGGCGGGTGGCACTGCTCCCGGCCCCGTACGAGACGGCGAGGAGGTCCAGGCCGGGCACAACCCGCTCGTGTCCTAGACAGGCGCACTCTCACACCGTTGCTCGCGGGCGCGCATGAAGCGCGCTTTTGTATGCTGAAGCCATGAGGGTATTTTTCAACCGAATCAAGCAGTTACTGAGCTCGCGCCTATGGGCGTGGCCACTACTCACGGGCATTGTAGGCATCGCACTCGGCGTGGTCCTCACGTCGATATCGGTCTCAACAGACGCGATGCTCTCCCGCTTCCTGTGGCCAGGCGATTCCGAGTCCGCGGCCTCGATGATTTCGTTCATCTCGTCCACGCTGTTGACGGTGTTGACGACGACGATCTCGATGACGCTCATCGTCCTCCAGGTCGCCTCGGGAAGCTTCTCGCATCAGTTGTTGCGCGACTTTATTTCCTCGCGCGCCGTTCGCGGCATCTTGGGCGTGTACGTGGGCCTGTTCGCCTACTCAGTCATGGTTGCGCGATCGCTCGACACCAACGACGACGTTCCGCCGCAACTCGCCATGACCGTTGCCATGGTCGGCATCTTCCTCGCTGTGGCGACCTTTATTTGGTACGTCTCGCGCGTGGTGGACATGGTTCGCGTGGACACGATTCTGTCGACGTCGGCAAATCGCGTGCTGAAACTCGCCAAGCCCCTCATGAAGTCCGGTTCGAAGTTCCCGGAAAAAGATCCGGTCGAGCGCCCTGAGGTCCCCACGGATGCCAAGGCGATTCGCGCAGGGAGCTTCGGCTTCGTCCAGTCGGTCGACGTTGATCACGCCATGGACTGGGCACGCAGCAGCGAGACCACCGTCGTCATTGACATTCGACCAGGCGATTCGGTCATGGAAGGCCAGCCGATGGGGTGGTACTGGGGCGGCGACGACGACGAGGAGGTCCCGCACTTCATTTACATTGGCGAGGAGCGGGCCTCCGGCGCCGATTTCTCGCTGGGCCTCCAGCAGATCCTCGACATCGCGGTGCGCGCGCTGAGCACGTCGAGCAACGATCCAACCACGGTCACCCACGCGATTGGTCACGGCGGGCGCATCCTGCGGGCAGTCGCCTCCGACCCGCTTGAGCCCATTGCACGGTTCGAGGACGAGAAACCCGACGACGACGAGGACAGCGAGCCCGGCAGGTTGCTCGTGTGGTCAGCAACGCGAACGATTGACGAACTCGTCTCGCGATTCGTGGGAAGCATCCGCCGCTACGCGGGCGGAGAGGTCGCGGTTTTGACCCGGTTACTCATGATGCTGGATTCGATTGATTCCGTGGCGCCCGAATCGACGCGCAAGCTCATCAACGACGAGCGCACGCGCATCGTCAGGATGGCCAAGAGCGAGGTCGCCGAAAGCTATGACCTAGAGATCGTGCTCGAGGCTGCGCACTGGGACCACGACGAAGAAGAGCCGAATCCCGATGCTGACGATCTCACCGCCCACAAACGCGCACAGTTCGAAGTCTAGGTAAACGCCACCTAGCGGCACGCGGGTCACCTCTCGGTAGCCGTGTGCGATAGTGTCAACGAGTACAGCAAGCGACGCCGGAGTAGGCAATGAGTTTGATCGACCGTTTTAAGCGGAGCACCACCAGCGATGAGGACGCCGTCATCGCTGCCCGACAAGAGGCCGAAGAGCGGGCCAAGGCTCACAAGCGCATCATCACCCACGACGACCTTGACGTGCTTGCCCAGAACAAGGCACAGGGCACGTGGGGCGGCATGGTCGCCCCACCGGGAGACCGGATCCACGCACTGGGTATCCCCCACTGGCTCGCCAAGTACGGGCTCGGAGCCTGGATGCTTGTGGGGATCGCGCTCATCATCATCGGAATCACCACGGCGCTCGGCACCGTGTCCGAGGTTTTCCTCGGCGTCTTCCTCGCCTTCGTGTTGACCTCGGTGCTCCACCCGATGGTGGAGTGGCTGGATAAGTACATGCCACGCTTCCTTGCGACCGCGCTGGCGCTCATTTTTGGTTTCCTCGTCTTCGGCGGAATGCTCACGTACGTCATCTTTTCGGTGGCCAACGAATGGGAAGATCTGGCCGCACAGTTCGAGGAGGGCGTGGACGACATCCTCGGCTTCTTCACCGACGGTCCGCTGCCGATCGACATCACGCGCGAAGAAATCACCGAGGCGATCGGCAACGCCGTGAGCAGTGGAACCGAATGGATTCAGGCAAACGCGGGCACTGTGGCCTCCACGGTGGCAACCAACGCCGGTCAAGTCGCCATGATCCTCACGATTTTGGCTCTCGCCCTGTTCGTCACCGCCACGCTCTTGGCGCAGGGCCCGCAGATGTGGCTCTGGGCGCTCAACCTGCTTCCCGATCGCAACCGCGAGCGCGTGAACCTCGGTGCTTATGCGGGGTGGATCGCCTTCTCCGGATACGCCCGTGGCACCGTCATCATCTCCCTCATCAACGGGGTACTGGCCTTCATCTTCCTCAGCATCGTCGGTGTTCCGCTCGCGGCGCCGCTGGCCGTGCTCGTCCTCATCGGTACGTTTATCCCGCTCGTCGGTGCGCCGGCCGCGATGATCATCGCGATGATCGTGGCTCTCGCCTCCGGTGGAACCGTGGACTTCGTCGTCGTCGGTCTTGGAATCGCGCTCATCGGGCAGCTCGAAGGTAACTTGTGGCAGCCGCTCATCATGGGTCAGCAGGTCTCGATTCACCCCGCCCTCGTCGCCGTCGGTGTGGCGGCCGGTGGTTTTGCGGGCGGACTCGTGGGCGCAGTGATCGCCATTCCTATCATGGCGATCGTATGGTCGGTCTACCGCACGCTGAACCAGCCGGAGGCCCCGCTCGATGAGATCCCCTACGTCCCCAAGGAACGCGTACTTCCCGACGACGACTAGCCCACCCGCGCTCACCGAGCGCACAAAGGTCTAAGGTAGAGATATGGAACTAAGCGACAATCTGAAACCTGTAGAAGCACTCGTTGGCACGTGGGAAGGCGCGGGCGTGGGCGTCTACCCCACGATCAAGACCTTCGAATACCGCGAGGAAATCACGTTTACGAACATCGGCAAGCCGTTCCTGCACTACATCCAGCGCACGTGGAACGCCGAGGGCATGCCGATGCACACCGAGACCGGCTACCTGCGAATTCCCGGCAACGGAACGGCCGAGTTTATTCTCGCGCTGCCCACCGGCCAGACGGAGCTTCTCGAGGGAACACTCGAGGAAACCGAGGGCGGCTTCCACATCGAGCTCACGGGCAAGGTGCAAAACTCGGCGACAGCCAAGCAGGTTGATTCCACCGAGCGCACCTTCACCCTCGACGGCGATCGCCTGCGCTCAACGATGGGCATGGCCGCCGTGGGAGTCATGATGGAGAACCACCTGACCGCCGAGTACAGGCGCCAGGATTCCTAGGGTCGCTTTCGGATACCCCACGGGGTATTGTGGTTGCCATGCGTTTAAGGCTTGAGCAAGCAATGTCCGCACTGCGCCTCTGGACGAGGCGGCAGTGGACGGTGGCGATCCTCGCCGGCGTCGCGTCCGCCCTCTTCATCGGATTCGCTACCGTCCTCATCCCGAACCCCGTGTTCGGGCGGGACATCCCGCCCGTGTGGTGGAACTACCCGGTATGGATCATCACGTCGGTTCTCATGGGAATGCTCGTTGCCACCTACGTCAAGGGCACCCCGCAGATGGACGACAGGTCCGAGACCCGCACTACCGCGCTTGGCACGGTCGGCGGGATACTCGCATGGTTCGCGGTGGGCTGCCCGGTCTGTAACAAGCTCGCGCTGATCGCGCTCGGCTACTCCGGTGCGATCACCTGGTTCGCGCCGGTCCAGCCGTGGCTGGGCGTCATCGCCATGGTCGTCACGGCGCTCGCCCTCGTTTACCGCCTCAGCGGTCAGATCTCCTGCACGATCACGCCGAAGCAACTGGCCGACGCCGAGCCGCAGGCCAAGACCCCGAACTTCATCTAGAAGCCCCGCGCGAGTTTCCGTGCACTCTCCTGTGCGCTCCTCCCGCGCACCGGCCCGCCGACGCGCTCACCAGACCCTAGCCCTTCAGGGCGCCCTTTAGTACGCTTTCTCCAATGGCCAGCAACGGCGCTGGCCCGCGTGAAAGAGCTGTAGATGACGAGTTTCGTGGATGTCACCAACATGGCCCGCTGGGCCTTTGACACGGGGATCGAGAAGATCACGTCCGAGATGATGGAGTACCTAGCCGACGATTTTCACCAGTGGGATTCCTTTGAGAAGATCCCGCGAGTGGCCAGCCACTCCCCGATCGGCGTGATTGAGCTGATGCCGATCTCGGATAGTCGCGAATATTCGTTCAAGTACGTCAATGGTCATCCGTCGAATCCCGCTCGCGGGTTTCAAACGGTCACCGCGTTCGGCATGCTCGCCGACGTCGACAACGGATACCCCACCTTCGTCGCCGAGATGACCATCCTAACGGCGCTGCGAACGGCGGCCGTGTCAGCGCTGGTCGCTCAGCGGCTCGCGCGTCCCGATTCACGCGTCCACGCCATGATCGGCACCGGGTCGCAAGCTGAGTTCCAGGCGCTCGCCATGCGCGGTGCGCTCGGCGTGGAATCCTTGCGTGTATTCGACATCGACCCGGCGGCCATGGATAAGTTCCGGCGCAACATCGAGCCGCTCGGCTTTGACATCGAGATCTGTTCGTCTGCCGACGACGCCGTCCGCGGGGCCGACGTCATCACCGTCTGTACCGCTGACAAGCAGCATGCGACCGTCCTCCACGACTCGCAAGTGACCCCCGGCGTACACCTGAACGCCATTGGCGGTGACTGCCCCGGCAAGACCGAACTCGAGGCGGCCATTGTGGAGCGATCCACCGTGTTCGTGGAGTTCGAGCCGCAGACCCGCATCGAGGGTGAGATCCAACAGATGGCGCCCGACTTCCCGGTGGTGGAATTCGCGGACGTCGTGCGGGGCATGCATCCCGGGCGGACCTCGGACGATGAGATCACGCTCTTTGATTCGGTGGGCTTTGCGATGGCCGACTTCTCGGCTCTGAAGTACGTGCGCGACGCCGTGGCAGACACCCACTACGTCGACGACATCGAGCTCATTGCCGATCCCGATGACCCCAAAGATCTATTCTCGTTGATCGTCCCCTCAATGAGCCCGATCCTCTAACCCATACCGACCCAAGGATGCCCAGGCACGAGCGCCTGGGCGTCCTTGAGTACGCGACTTACGCGGCTAGCCTTCTCCGGTTGAGGAGCACCGCACCGCCGATGAGCAGAGTCAGCGACAGGCCAAGTGCAGGAATCGTTCCGCTCATACCGGTCTTCGGCAACGGCTCATCAGGTGTGGGCTTCGGATCGGGCGTTGGGGGTACTCGCCCTGCTTCACCGTTGCGCTTGCAGGGTAAGCCGCATCGAAATTGCGGGTGTATGTGACGGCGAAACCAGTTTCGACGTCGCCCGTCACGGTCTTCGTGAAGTTCTCCAGATCACCAAACTCGAACGCGTAGCTGTTCATCGTCTTGTACTTATGCCCGGAGCTAGTTGCCGGAATCTTAAAGTAGGAGAGATCGTTCAGCTGGCTCTTGGTCAGCGCCTGAGGATTGCCGCCGTAACGGTTAGCCATGAGCGAGTACGTCGTCGACGTACCGGTGTTGTTCAGGGTGGTTTCAACCGTCTTCGAGTTGGTCGGGGTGTAATAGTTGCCCGTGCGCGTCGCCTTCATGGTGGTCGGCTGCGCCACCTCGCCAACAAACGTCACAGTCACCGACGGATCGTACTCTTGCTCGAGGTTCGCCACCTGCGCTGGATCAGACAAATCCGCACCACCACTGTGGTAGAACGTAATCTGCTTGCCGTGTGCAACAGCAGTTGCACGAACCATCGGCACGCTCGCGGAGTACGAGAGCTCGGTGACGCCATCAGCGGCGTACTTCGGAAGCGGCGCGGTGTAGTTGACAATCGCGTGGTGATACTCGCCCAAATCAGTGCGGGTCGGCGAAGAGTTCGCCTCTGTGACCGTCACCCTTTCGGAAGTTCCATCGCTGGATTTAATTGTCAGAGGAATACTCCACGACGTCGCATTGACGGCGTCCGGGCCGATCATTGCTAGGTTGAACCGAGACTTCCTGAGTCTCTTCTGGTGCGGCAACGGCCGCCTGAACGCCTTGCGTCGGACAAGTCACTTTTTAAAAGTATGCGATACTCTTCGATTCCCTTACCAGGCGTTTCGGAGACGCGACTTCAACACCAGATTCATA
>NZ_JBHWPL010000117.1:0-9003 GCF_043424875.1 Trueperella sp.
TCTGGTAGGGTAGCCATATCAGCGCCTCCCCAAGGCTAGAATCTATTGATTTCCTTAAATGCGGGAGGCCTATCTATACCCTTCGTCATCAAGGCAGATCGATGGTTATGGCTAAACCTTTTCTCACCCTCCAACAGCAACTAGACCTGCTCTTGGAGCGCGGGCTCGTTGTTGCTGACAAAGATCTTGCCATCGGCTATTTACGACGCAATAACTATTATCGCTTCAGTGGATACGCAAGAGAATTTCAAAGGGATCCACGCAATCAGCAAAACCAATTTATTCCAGATACGTCATTCGATTTGATCGTGTCTCTGATGGATGCTGATCGAAAACTACGCCGCTACCTGCTTCAGGCTCTAGAGCCAATTGAAATTGCTAGCCGATCAGCGTTCGCTTATTCGGCTGGTCGCATATTTGGAAGCGAAGCTTTCTATTTGGATCGAGTGAACTATCTAGAGATCACACCAGGGCTTGATGCGCTCCTTGAAAAAATCAGAGCACAGCTACGACGTAGTGGCCAACCTTCCGTGGAGCGCTACAGAAATGGCAACGATCTGTCGCAAGTCCCGATCTGGGTAGCCATAGAAGCCATTAGCTTTGGCACATTTGCGAAACTGAGCCAATACCTAGCTGATGGCACCGCAATCAAAGAAACGGCCGATCATCTCTCAATCCAACACACTGGTTTCTCGGACGCTCTCCACGCATTTTCAAACCTTCGAAACAGATGCGCACACCATGGCCAACTATGGAACCGTTCTTTTGACATCGCATTCAAAGTATTGCCGAAAGAAAGACGTGACGCCCCAGAATTCAAACACCCCGGAAGCTACGGCGGAATCATTGTGATCAATCGATGGCTCAAGCGAATTGATCCACAATCGACGTGGTTTGAATCTGTTTCAGATTTCCTGAAAGAGCATCCAGTATATGCCGATGGAATCCTCAATCCGCGAATGAAATAGTCACGAGGTGAAGTCTGGTCGAGCTCTACTTCTTGCTCTAAGTGTCCCGGACTCTCTAACTCCTCATCGTTATTTGGCTGGAGATTCTCGTTCAACAGTGTAGCGACGTTCATCTTTCAATATCGTGCAGGACATTCAATTGAAAATAGTCGGGTTATTCTCTGTTTGGGGGCCTCCGATCAGCCTTCTCAGCCGTCGACGTAACAGCATTTTCCTCTCCCAGCCCACCTGCTACCCTCGAAAACCCACAGAACTCAACGTTGAGGAGACATCATGCTAACTGGACGCACGGCCCTCGTCACTGGCGGGTCTCAAGGAATCGGACGCGGCATTGCCGACGTCCTACGCAAACACGGAGCAAAGGTCGCAGTCACCGGCCTAACCGAAGCCGAACTCACCGAGGTGCGCGAAGCGGGATTCCCCGCCTACGTGCTCGACGTGCGGGACCGCGAGCAGACCAACGAGGTCGTTGGCAAGGTCGCCGAGGAGCTCGGCGGACTGTCAATTCTCGCTGCGAACGCCGGCGTGTACCCGCAGGTGTCCATCGACGAGATGACGGACGAACACTTCGACGACATTTTCAACATCAACGTCTAGGGCATGGTCCACTCGATCCAGGCCGCGCTCCCCTATCTGCGCGAACACGGCGCCGGGCGCATCGTTGTGACCTCCTCGATCACCGGCAACTACACCGGCTACCCCAAGTGGGCACACTACGGTGGCACGAAGGCGGCCCAGATGGGCTTCATGCGCTCGCTCGCGATTGAGCTGGCGCGTTGACGGCATTACCGTCAACGCGGTCCTGCCGGGCAACGTCATCACGCCGGAACTCGAAGCGCTTGGCCAGGCCTACATTGACGAGATGGCAAGCCAGGTCCCGCGCGGAAAGCTCGGCGTGCCGGAGGACATCGGCGAGGCCGTTGCCTACCTTGCCTCGGATGGCGCGGGCTTCGTCAACGGCCACGGGATCGTCGTCGACGGCGGCCAGATCCTGCCCGAGGATTCCGGCGCGCTCGAGTAACTCGGCGCGGACCAACGCGACGATTTCAAGCATAAAAAGTGCCCCCAACAGGACTTGAACCTGTGACCAAGGAATTATGAGTTCCCTGCTCTAACCGTCTGAGCTATGGGGGCTGGCTGGAATAGTGTACCAGCGGATATCACTGGGGCTGAAAACCGGTTGGAGGCGCCATACTGCCGAATGGGTTGTTGCGTCTGAACTCGCACACCTGGCAGAGCGGCCCCTCATGAGCCGGGTGGCGGGCACCGCACTTTTCGCACACTGCGCTTTCGACCACGAACAGCTTTCGCTCGGGATCGTCGAGCAGATCCACCAGTCGCATCTCGCCCTGCACCCACACGCCCTTGACGGGGCACAGCTGCACGCACTGTTGTTCGCCTCGGCACAGTTCGGAGGTTTGCCACAGCACGGAACCAGTCTCGTGATGCAGAAGTGTCAGCGCGTTGTGCGGGCATGCCTGAACGCACACACCGCACGCCGTACAGGCGGAGACCCCAATCCGCAGTCCGCCCAGTTTCGATTCGAGACCCTCTCCCCTGCGCACAAGCCCCTTCGCCGTCAACACCTCGAGCGCCTCGAGCGTGCGGGACGTGTCGTCGCCCTTGAGAGAGATCGGTGGTTTGTCGGTCAGCCCGAGCCCAAGCATGACGCGCCTTGGCACGGGAATCATGCCGAGCTCCAACACCTGCGGGCCGCGGAACATCGCGGCTTTGAGCTCTCCGGCGTCGTAGACCAACCTCGGGGTCAGTGACTGCCACGTCTCGCGTTGCGCGTTGACCTCGCCCGGATTCTCACCGCACGGCAGCACGCCCACACGTTCGACGCCCAGGGCAAGGATCTGAGCCGGAATTCCTACCGGCGCGTCCTTGAGACACCCGTTCCACACCACGCCCTGCCGCTTTCGCCCAAGCTTGGGAACCTCGGTGTGCTCGCACGCGAGCACGACCTCCTGCGGGAGGTCGTGGGCAAACAGCCAGCGCAACAGCGAGGAAACGGCATCACTCATCGGCGTTACATTCGCATTGTCACCGACGGCATCATTGGCCGTCTGTGCGCGTCACGTCATTGAGTGCGGCCAGTGCGGAGCGCGTGAGCACGACGACGGCGCGGTACATCTGCGTCCGTGCATGCAGGTCACACAGGGTCAGCAGATCGTCGGCGTAACGGTCGAGATGATCGCTGCGGAATGAGCGAATCTCCTCAGCCACCGCCGGGTCCTCGCCGGCCTTCGCCACGAGATGCCCCAGATAGCCCAGCTGCACCGCAAAGTGATCGCGGGGGTAGCCCTCCGTCTTTTGCGGCTGATACTCGCGCGCCGCATACCGCTTGTTTAGCGCCTGGACGAGCGGCAACGGCTTCTCGCCCGTGTACTCGGACTCGGCCATCATGAGTTTTCCAGTAGGACCAAACATGGCATTGAAGTCCTCGCCGAGGATAAAGCCCGACTCGTCCGCCTCCGCGATGTTCTCGATGGCAGCCAGGGAATCGTCGTCGCGAATCGGCCACGTGGCCGCCATGTCCGGATCGGTGAACCGCCTCGTAATCTCCGGAGTTGGAGCCTCAACGAAAAAGCGCGAGAGCGAGAACATGGCTGTCGCAATCTGGACCGCACGAACCTTTCGCTCCGGAACGGAATCTTGCCACGGCGTCGTGCTCTCCATATATCCTCCCTGCTCAGGCCCACGTCTTTGCGATAGCGACGACGGGTTCTCGGCTGATCTACCTAGAGGTTACCTTCTATCCAACGTAGGATAAACCCATGGAGTTTTTTGGAATCTCGGGCGCTGAGTTTCTCGTTATTCTCATCGTCGCCACCATCGTGCTTGGCCCAGAGGCCATCACGGGTGCGCTGCGCGGATTCCGAAAAGTTGTGGACGCCGCAAAAGGGTTTTCTGCGCGGGTTCGAGAAGAAACCAGCGCGGATCTCAAAGCGACGGGCTTTCAGGACATGGATCTATCCGCATTCGACATGAGTGGGCTCGATCCTCGGCAGATGATTCGCGAGGCCGTCCAAGAAGAAATGCAAGCCTGGGCGCGGGAAACCGGCGCAGCCCCACCGAAGAAGAAGCCGCCCACGCGTCGCCCACCCCAGTAATATTCACAGGCGGTAGGATGAACTATCACCCCAACCCTCGGCGCAGCCGAGAAAGGAACACTCATGATTAAGCCGTGGCACATTATCGTGTTAATCGTCGTTCTGCTCATCGTTTTCGGCTCTGCCAAGCTGCCAGATATCGCTCGTTCGCTCGGGCAGTCGGCCAAGGTCATGAAGAAGGAACTTCGCGATCTGCAAGACGAGGATGATCCCAAGCAGCTCCCGCCCTCACAGGCGGGCCAGCAAAACTACAACCAGCCCGGCCAGCAGCCCTACCAGAACAACCAGTATGGCCAACAGGCAGGCCAATACGGGCAGGGTTATCCACCTCAGGGCCAGCAAGGAAATCCCCCGCAGGGTAACCCTCCGCAGGGTAATCCCCCTCAGGGCACTCCGCAGCAGGGCAATCCCCAGCAAATTCACGGGATGGACCAGACGGTTCAGCAGACGGGTAACCCCCAGCAGATTCACGGCATGGACGAGCAGCTAGGCCAGCACGGCCAGCAGCCGGGCGAGCCTCAGGCTGACGGTCAACAACAAAATCAGTGAGCCCCCGGAGGCGCTACAATCCCGAGGGAGTCATGCCCATTCGCGAACACCTTCGCGAACTACGTAAACGGCTCCTCCTTTCACTCGTCGGCATCGGAATTGGCGCGGTAGTCGGTTGGTACCTCTATGACCCGGCCATGGAGTTTATTACCCGACCCCTCACGCGCATCACCTCCCAAGAGGCGATCCTCAATTTCGACACGATCGGCGCAGCCTTCGATTTAAAGCTCCGGGTGGCGGTGTGGATCGGCACGATCATCTCCAGCCCCTGGTGGGTCATGCAGATTTTCATGTTCATCTCCCCCGGCCTCAAGCGTCGCGAACGATGGCACGTCATCGCGTTCGCACTGGTGGGCGTGGTGCTCTTCGCCGGAGGCGTGTTCTCCGGCATGCGCATGGCCCCGCTCGCCGTAGAAATCTTGACGTCGTTCAATCCGGACAACTCGGCGAGCTTCCTGCGCGCCACCACCTACGTCACGTTTTACATGCGCCTCGTTATGGCCTTCGGCATCTCTTTCCTCTTGCCGGAGATCCTCGTGGTGCTGAACTTTATGGGCCTCATGTCCGTCAAGACCATGCTCAAGCATTGGCGCTGGTTCGTGGTTTTGGCGTTCGTGTTCGCGGCGATTGCCAACCCACTGCCCTCGCCCTGGCCGATGACGATTCAGGCATTCGTCCTAATCGGCCTGTATTTAATCGCCGTGCTCGTCTCGTACATCAACGAGCGCACCCGCAAGCGCCGCCGCGCACGCGAGGAAAGCCAACTCGATCGCGAGCTTGAGCGCCTCGATCAAGCGGCGCAGCCGGCCACCGACATTTCAGACGATCAACCCTTTAGCCACCCCACACAACAGGAGGAATAACAATGGCAGACGAAGCAAAGAAGATGGAAATCATGGGCGAATGGCTCGACGCCGTCGCTGACGAACTCGGACTCGACTCAGCCGCCTACGAACGCAACCGCGACGAGCTGCTCGATCTCACCGCAAAGATCGCGCACGGCCCCTCGCGCCCGGGCGCACCGATGACGCTGTTCCTGATCGGCCTCGCAGCCAACGGCGGCGAGGACGTGTCGGCTCTCATCACGAAGGTCGAGGGCCTCCTCGCCCGCTACGAGGACTAGCGAATCGCCCGGCCGCCTCGATCAGGTGTCGGTCTCGTCGAAGAGCCGCCGCTGGGTTTCGAGCTCGACCAAGCGTTCAAAGAGCTTGGTTTGCTCCTCGGAATCCGGGGCGGCTCTTTGCACGCGCCCGCGAACTTCGGCGATCTGGCGCGTGATACCCTGCTTGATCAGCGACATCATGATGCCCCGCACGTAGGGCCACTGCCGGTCCGACTTCAACTCCGGTAGCGGTTCCACGGCCAGTTGAGTGATGGCTTGGGCGACGACGCCGTCCGCCTGCTCGAGCACCTGCTCGACGTACCAGCTCGTCGCCTTCGCTTCCAGATCCTCGGTGTGACCAGAGGCTTTCAACTGCTCGACGCGCTGCTCGTACAGAACCACGCCGCCGGCCGCGCGAATGGCATCGTGAACCGCCTGATGGGTGGGAACGCTAAAACTCTGCCCCGGTAGGTCCTGCGCATTCGCTGCGCGTGCCAGACCCGGTAGCTGGAGCATGGCCTCGAGGGCCTGGCGCTCGACGCGTGCGATGGGATCCTTGAGCGAGGCGCGCGGGGGCAATGCGCTCGTCGGCTGCGGCGCCTCGACCGGGGTCCCGTCAGCCCATTCGAGCTGCTGAGGCGCGCGCGAGGAGTGCGCGACGGTCTGGTACACCATCCGCTCATCCATCCCGAGCCAGCCGGCAAGTTCGCGGATGTACTCGGCGCGCAACACGCGATCGCGGATGCTGGCAATTACGGGCGCTGCCGCCCGTAGGCCAGCCGTTCGGCCCTCGGCGGTATGCAGCGGAGCGCCTTCCAGAATCGACTTGATGACGAACGCGAAGAGGGGCTCGCGCCCGTCCACCATCTTCTTCACTTCCTCATCGCCGTAGGCCAGCCGCACGTCGCACGGATCGAGCCCACCCGGCGCGATCGCCACGAACGTCTGCGCGGCAAAGCTTTGGTCCTCCTGGAAGGCTCGCAGGGCGGCTTTCTTGCCCGCCTCGTCTCCGTCGAACGTGAAAATCACTTCGCCGCCAAAGGCCCTGCCGTCGGAGAGGATCACTCCGGCAGCGGGGTTCGCCGAATCGCCGAGCAGGCGCCGCACGATCTTCACGTGCTCCTCACCAAACGCCGTGCCACACGTGGCAACGGCATGCGGGACGCCCGCTAGGTGCGCAGCCATGACGTCCGTATACCCTTCGACGACGACGATGCGCCGGTCCCGAGCGATGTCCCGTTTGGCGAGGTCGAGCCCGTAGAGCACCTGCGACTTCTTGTAGATCATCGTCTCGGGGGTGTTCAGGTACTTCGGGCCATCCCCCTCGCCGAGCATGCGGGCGCCGAACCCGATCGTGTCTCCGGTAATTGAACGGATCGGCCACATGACGCGGCCGCGAAAGCGGTCATACACTCCGCGAGAGCCTTGCGTCACGAGCCCGGAGGCCCGAATCTCCTTGTCGGTGAATCCGTTGCGGCGCAGTTCTTTCAGCATCGCGTCCCACGAGTCGGGCGAGTACCCCACCCGGAAATGGGCGATGGCATCGGCGTCGAAACCGCGCTCATCGAGCATCTTGCGAGCCTCTGCCGCGTCGGGCGTGGCGAGTTGACGCACATAGAATTCTTCGGCCACGCGGTGTGCGTCCACGAGCCGCGAGCGCGTCACGTCCTTTGGGCCGCGCTCGGTGGGCCGCGCGCCCTCCTCGTATTGAAGGGATACGCCGGTTTTCTCGGCAAGGAATTCCACGGCCTCGACGAACGAGATGTGCTCGATGTTCATAATGAACGAGATGGCGTCCCCGCCCTCGCCACAGCCAAAGCAGTGGTAGCGCCCCACGTGCGTGCGCACGTTAAACGAGGGCGTCTTTTCATCATGGAACGGGCACAGGCCCTTCATTGATCCCACACCCGCGGGCTTGAGGGTCACGTATTGGCTGACGACGTCCTCGATGCGCGCGCGATCGCGCACGTCCTCGATGCTTTGTTTCTTAATCAGGCCAGCCACGCCCTTATATTAGCCCCTCGGCGCCGGGGCGCGTTGGGTTCTTCCCACAGCCGACCCACTGCGCGCCTAGTGGCGCAGCATTCCGCAGTACCGCGCGTGCCACAGGCGCGCGGATTGATCCGTTAGGGACGCAATTTGATCGACGACGACGCGCAGTCGGCTCGCGTCATCCTCCGCCTCGTTCCACATCTCAACGAAGTGGCGCTCGAGCCGGTCAAGCGGCGCCTCCGAGATTGCGTCGGCCAGGTCCATGATGAGCGTGCGCTGGTCGTAGTAGACCGGTTCGTACTCTCGAGGCGCCATGACGTAATGAACCGCGAGGCCCTTAAGGAAGGTGATTTCGGCGAGGGTCTCGCGCGGGATCGTCACGCCGGCGTTGTAGCGCACCATCGGCTTTCCCTCGCTGGCATCCAGACTTGCCGCGCAAATGGCCGAGACGAAGCGGCCGATCAGATCCGAGGTCAAATCCTTGAGCTGGGCGAGATCACGCAGCGTGCCGCTGTAGCCGGCAGGCCACGAACGCATCGAGAACAGTCTTTCGGCAGCTCCTGCCAGCTCGTCACCGCTCACCGCCTGCCCGTACCACGAGAGCGTGGAGCCAACGACGGCGTCGATCTGCGACTCGCGATCGGCTCGGAACTGATGCGGCACGAGGTAGCTGCGCACGATCGCGTCTTCGATGTCGTGGATCGAATAGGCGATGTCATCCGACAGATCCATGATCTGAGCCTCGGCACACTGACCAGTGCTCTCAATCCCCTCGCGCACCCACGCGAATGCGGGCAGATCTGACTCGTAGACGCCGAACTTGCTCGAGAACTCCCCGTAAGGACCCTCCGACTCGGCCCACGGGTACTTGATCGTCGCGTCCACCATGGCGCGCGTGAGGTTCAAGCCAGCCGGGCGGCCGTCGTCGTGAAATCTCTTCGGCTCCAGGCGGGTCAGGATGCGAAGTGTCTGGGCGTTGCCCTCGAAACCGCCGATGCCGGACGCAATGCCGTTCAGCGCGCGTTCGCCATTGTGGCCAAAGGGCGGGTGGCCGATGTCGTGGGCGAGGCAGGCCCCTTCCACGAGGTCCTGATCGGCGCCGAGGTTCTTAGCCAGTGAGCGACCGATCTGTGCCACCTCGAGTGAGTGAGTGAGGCGGGTGCGAATGAAATCGTTGGATTCGGGGCCCATCACCTGCGTTTTGGCGCCCAGGCGGCGCAGCGCCGAGGAGTGCAGCACGCGCGCCCGATCGCGCTCGAAATCCGTGCGAGAGGGG
>NZ_JBHWPL010000118.1:0-20147 GCF_043424875.1 Trueperella sp.
AGACTTCCCAAGGGTTGGGCTGTTCGCCCATTAAAGCGGTACGCGAGCTGGGTTCAGAACGTCGTGAGACAGTTCGGTCCCTATCCGCTGCGCGCGTTGGAAACGTGAGAAGGGCTGTCCCTAGTACGAGAGGACCGGGACGGACGAACCTCTGGTGTGCCAGTTGTACCGCCAGGTGCATGGCTGGTTGGCTACGTTCGGGAAGGATAACCGCTGAAAGCATCTAAGTGGGAAGCCTGCTTCAAGATAACGTTTCCTTGACACCTTGAGTGTTGGAAGGCCCCCTATAGACCATGGGGTTGATAGGCCAGATGTGTAAGCCCAGTAATGGGCTGAGCTGACTGGTACTAATTGGCCAATCACTTACCAAAACACGAATGTAACGATCTCGCATCTACTATACAATTCTGGACCACCACCCCTGCCATGGCAGGACACGGTTCCCAGATCTTTAGCGGTGGCAATAGCGGTGGGGAAACGCCCGGTCCCATTCCGAACCCGGAAGCTAAGCCCACCAGCGCCGATGGTACTGCACTCGAGAGGGTGTGGGAGAGTAGGACACCGCCGCTATCACACCTCAGTGGAGGGGGAGTGCGAACCACACGGTTCACACACCCCCTCCACTCTTTTCACACCCCAAAAAAACCCGAACGCAGGACTCTTATTGCCCGCGCAACTTTTTGCTTTCTGAGATTCGGCTTGTCGCCATGGTCTCAGGTTCGAACCGCGCTCATTGGATCACCTATCCGGTAAGCTTAACCAAGACGCACAATAGCTGTTTGAAAACTTAACCCCAGAGGAAGTCATGTCAGAAAACGAAAATTTCGAGAACGCTCAAAACGGCGAGAAGAACTCCTCGGGGTGGCAGCCTGCCGGCCGGCGTGGCCAGGGTCGCGGTGACCGCAACGATAGGCGCGGCGATCGTCGTCCAGATCGATGGGACGGTCGAGATCGTCGCGGCAATCGCGACAGTGACGGCCGACGCGACGACCGTCGTGGCAACTGGAATCGTGATGACCGGCGCGATGACCGTGGTGGCCGCGGTGGCTGGGACCGAAATGATCGTCGAGACGATCGTGGTGGTCGTGGCAACTGGAATCGTGATGACCGCCGTGATGATCGTGGTGGCCGCGGTGGCTGGGATCGCGATAACCGTCGTGATGATCGTCGCGGATCGTGGGATCGTAACGATCGTAGGGACGATCGTAGGGACGATCGTGGTGGTCGTGGTAACTGGAACCGAGATAATCGCCGTGATGATCGTCGTGGCAACTGGAACCGTGATGACCGTCGTGATGACCGTCGTGATGATCGTCGTGGTAATTGGAACCGTGATGACCGTCGTGATGATCGCCGTGGATCGTGGGATCGTAACGATCGTAGGGACGATCGTGGTGGTCGTAACAACTGGAGCCGGGACAATCGCCGCGATGATCGCCGTGGCAACTGGAACCGTGATGACCGCCGCGACGATCGTGGTAGTCGTGGTAACTGGGATCGGGATAACCGTCGTGATGATCGGCGCGGTAACTGGGACCGTAACGATCGTAGGGACGATCGTGGTGGCCGTGGCAACTGGAACCGAGACAATCGCCGCGATGACCGTCGTGGCAACTGGGATCGTAACGATCGTCGTGATGATCGCCGTGGTAGCTGGGATCGAAATGATCGTCGTGATGATCGCAGAGATGATCGCCGCGGTGGCTGGAACCGCGATGACCGTCGGGATGATCGAGCTGGTCGTGGTGGCTGGGATCGGGATAATCGTCGTGATGATCGCCGGGGTGGCTGGAACCGGGACGATCGCCGGGACCACCGGCGCGACGACCGATTCGATGGCGGCGAAGAGCGCCGCTGGAACAATCGCAACGACGTCGAAGCCAATCTCACGGACACCGATGACTACAGCCGCCTAGAGATTCCTGATTCGATTACACCTGATGATCTCGACAAAGCTGCACGCAAGCAGCTTCGTTCGCTGAACAAAGACACCGCTGACCGCGTGGCGCGCCACCTCGTGTACGCCGGCGAGATGATGGAGATTGACCCCGAGGTCGCTTATGACCATGCGCGCGCTGCCTACCAGAGCGCTGCTCGCATCGATGTTGTACGCGAGGCGCTTGGCCTCACCGCCTATGCCACGGAGCGATACTCAGAAGCACTCCGTGAGCTCCGTACCTATCGCCGGATGAGCGACGATTACACGCACGTGCCTCTCGAGGCTGACTCCGAGCGAGGGCTCGGGCGTGCTGAAAAGGCGCTGAGGTTCATTGAAGGCATTCCGCTGCAGCGGTTGAATGCGATTTCGCAGGTCGAGCTCGCGCTCGTCACGTCGGGTGCGCGTGCTGAAACGGGCGACTCCGAAGGCGGTCTTAGTGTTCTGGACAAGATCCTCATCGACAACCTTCCTGAAGAACTGGCCTCGCGGGTGCAGCTGACCAAGGCCGACCGTCTCGCTGAACTTGGCCGCGACGATGAAGCCAATGAACTTCGCGAGACCTGGCAACCGGTCTACGAAGATCAGGGTGGCGACATGATGGTGGATCTCGACGACGTGCTCGATAACATCCCGGACGAGGTCCAGGTTGACGGAGATGAGGGTGAGTACGCCGATGACTTTGGCGGCGACGAGTTTGACGGCGAAGATTTTGAGAATGCCGAGTTCGATGACGAAGACCTAGACGACGAAGAATCAGTCGACGAGGCGTCCGACGAGGATCTTGCCGATGAGGAATTCGACGAGGAGAACGCCGTCGAGCCCGTCGAAGACGAATACGTCGACGAACTGTCCGAGGCGGACTTTGAGGACGATTCCGAGGACGAGCTCGCTGAAACGGGAGCGTTCGATGTGCCGGACGAGGACGTCGTCGTTGATACGGACGAGCTGAGCGAGGCGGAGGCACTCGACAACCTCGACGAAGACGAGCTTAACCAAGCGCTCGAAGACGATCAGGACCTTGACCTGAACGAGATGGACGAGCTCGACGATCTCGACGACGAACTGGCAGACGATTTTGTCGAAGAAGACGACAACTAAGGGGAAGACCCATGCGTAACTTAGGCACGAGCGATACGCCGCTGAGCGAGGCGAGCGATTATCTCTTTCTCGATCTTGACGGCGTGTGCTATCGGGGATCAGCCCCGATTGAGAACGCGCCCGAGGGTATCGAGGCCGCCAAAGCGAACGGAAACCAGGCTGCCTTTATTACGAATAACTCCATGGCGTCGCCGCCGAACGTGGCAACGAAGTTGGGCTCGGTAGGCATCAAGGCGGTGCCGGAGGAGATCTACACGTCGTCGCGAACGGGCGTCGCGCAGACCCTAGAACATGTGCCGGCAGGATCGAAGGTGCTCGCCTTGGGAACGGAAGGGCTCTTTTACGAGCTCGAACAGGTGGACCTCGAAGTTGTTGCCTCGGCCGACGATAAACCGGACGTCGTGTTGCAGGGAATGAGCAAGGATCTGTCCTGGCGCGAGCTGTCCGAGGCGGCGCTGGCCATTCGTGCCGGTGCGCTGTACGTCGCGACGAACTTGGATGCGACCCTGCCGCAGGAGCGCGGCCAGTACCTGGGTTGTGGATCGATGGTGGCGGCCGTCGTGCACGCGACTGGCGTGCAACCGCTGTCATCTGGCAAGCCTGCTCCGGACATGTACCGGCTGGCAATGAAGGAGTCCGGTGCTACCAACCCGATCTGCGTGGGAGATCGCCTCGATACGGACATCGCCGGAGCAAACGCTGCCGATCTGCCGTCGTTGCACGTGTTGACCGGCGTGAACACTGCGCGGGATATCATGCTCGCCGCCGAATACGAGCGGCCCACCTTCCTCGGCTTGGACATGCTGGACCTCAACATTCAGATCCCCAACGTTGAGCGCGAAGGCGACGAGTGGGTGTGCGGGGAGACGCGCGTGCGCATCGATGGCGAATCGATCGTCGTCGACGGTGAAGAATTGACGACGCCGGTCCTCGCCCTGAACGCATACCGGGCTCTCGTTGGCGCGGTGTGGCACGAGATCGACGCCGGCCGCAGCCGTGAGGATTTCGACTGGTTGCCGCAGTTCACGGTGGTGAGAGATGTCTGAGCAGCTTGAGGGTTCGGCGAAAACCGCCGGACCGAAGCCGGGCGGGCAGAGCGGGCGCATTAACGTCTCGCAGACGCTCGAGGACCTTGCCTCCAAGGATCGCACCCAACAGATAGCAGACTTGGAGAAGGTGCATCAGGAGCTGACCACGCGACTCAACCGGGCGCAGGCCTAAATGGCGAAACTCATTCGCGTTGACGCCGAGCTCGTCCGTCGCAAATTGGCGCGCTCACGCGCCGAGGCGGCTGACCTTATACACGCCGGCCGGGTGTTGCTCGATGGAATGGTGGTGGCGAAACCCGCGCGCCAGATGGATCCCGCGCAGGCTCTGGTCGTGACGGAGGGCGAGCGGGACGACTACGCCTCGCGCGGCGCACACAAGCTCATCGGCGCGCTCGAATACCTCGGCGACCAGGCGCCGACGATCAAGGGAATTCGCGCGCTAGATGCGGGCGCATCGACGGGCGGCTTCACTGACGTGCTGTTACGCAACGGCGCAGCCGAGGTAATCGCCGTTGACGTCGGATACGGTCAACTCGCGTGGCGGCTTCGCGAAGATTCGCGCGTGCGCGTGATGGAACGGACGAACGTGAGAAACCTGACGCCTGACATGGTGGCGCCAGCGCCTGACCTCGTGGTCGGTGACCTCTCGTTTATCTCCCTGACGCTCGTCATCCCGCCACTGGCTCGCGTCGCTTCTGCGACGGCCGATTTCCTGCTGATGGTCAAACCGCAGTTCGAGATCGGAAAGGACCGCTTGGGCTCAGGGGGAGTCGTACGTGATACACGCGATCACGTCGAGACCGTCACGAAGGTGGCGCTGGCCGGGCGCGAAGCAGGCCTAGCTATCCAGGCGGTCGCGCCATCGCCACTGCCCGGCCCCGCGGGAAATGTCGAGTACTTTATACACATGAAGGCGGGAGGCACTGACCTTGGGGAGGATCTCGCCGAAGCGATAGACAAAGCGGTAGCGTCGGGACCGGCAGGGTCAGGGCACCCGCCAGCAAAGGAGGAGCGTTGACAGTCCGCGTCGGAATTCTCACCCACGAACACCGCGATGACGCCGAGGCGTCGGCCACCATCGCCCACGACAGGCTCGTTGCCGCTGGCGGCGAGGTCTTCTATGTGGATGAGGAGTCGAATCTCGAGGGCACTGACCTCATCCTCGTCATCGGAGGCGACGGCACGATTCTCAAGGCCGCGCAGATCGCGATGCCCTACGAGACTCCCATCCTCGGCATCAACTTCGGGCACGTGGGCTTCCTCGCGGAGGCCGATCCGTCGTCGCTACTCGACGTCGTCACGGCGATCATCAACGGCGAATGGACGGTCGACTCGCGCCTGACCATCGACGTCACCGTCACGCATCCCGATGGCAGCGCCGAAACGGGCTGGGCGCTCAACGAGGCATCGATCGAAAAGGGTCAAGATGCTCGCATGATTGAGGCGGACATTGGTGTGGACGGCCGAGGACTATCGTCGTTCAAGGCGGACGCTGTCCTGCTCTCGACGCCCACGGGCTCCACGGCCTACAGCTTCTCAGCCGGCGGCCCGATCGTGTGGCCCGACGTCGAAGCGCTGATCCTCACGCCCATCGCAGCGCACGCCCTGTTCACTCGCCCGCTCGTGGTGTCCAAGGATTCAACGCTCGAGGTGGGGATCCGCTCCGACGACGCCGTGGTCTGGCTTGACGGGCGGCGCCGGCTGTACGCTCCGGAGGGCTCGCGAATTACCGCCGTGAAGGGAAAGCATCCCGCCCGCCTCGCGCGCCTCAATGACACGCCGTTCTCCGGGCGCCTCGTCAAGAAGTTCCACCTGCCCGTCGAAGGGTGGCGAAGGGGCGCGAAGGACCAGGCGTGATCGACGAACTTCGCATCTCGAACCTCGGCGTCATCGAATCGGCGCACTTGAATTTGCGCGACGGTATGACGGCGATTACCGGCGAGACCGGCGCGGGCAAGACGATGGCCCTCACCTCGCTGTCGTTGCTCATGGGGGAGAAGGCCGACGCCTCGCGAGTGCGGGCGGGCGCTGAGCGCGCCGTCGTCGAGGGAACGTTCGTTGTGCGGGCTGACTCGCCCGTGGTTGAGATTGTTGAAAATGCTGGCGGAACGGTCGATATCGACGGCGATCGTGCGGCGATTATCGTGGCGCGGCACGTTCCGGCAGAGGGGCGTTCGCGCGCCTATGCGGGCGGGCAAAGCGTGCCGATGGCGGTGCTCACACAGATCGCTGATCATGTGGTGACCGTGCACGGCCAATCGGACCAGCTCAAATTGCGTTCGGCGAGCCAACAGCGCGCTGCGCTCGATTCATTTGGCGGGTCCGACATCGCGCAGGCGCGCGAGAGCTACAGCATCGCGTGGGAGACGCTACGCGCCGCAGAACGCGAGCTCGATGAGTTCCGCGACGGCATGAAGCAGGCCGCCTCCGAGCGCCTGGCACTCGAAGCGCTGGTCAAACGCGTGGACGCGGTCAAGCCCGAGGAGGGCGAGGAAGAGGAGCTGAAGGCGAAAGCACTCAGACTCGAGAACGTCGAAGACCTGCGGGCCGCCATGGCCGGGGCGATATCCGGGCTCGAAGGCTCGGAACACGGCGCCCCCGAGCCCGGCGCGCTGTACGCGCTTGATTCCGCCAGCCAAATGCTCCGGCAGGCGTCGGGCGCCGACGCCGAGCTTGCGGACCTTGCCGGCCAGCTCAATGACGCCTCGGTGATCGCCTCGGATGTGGCGAACGTGCTGGGAATGAAGCTCGGGGAGCTCGATGCCGATCCGGATGAGCTGAACCGCATCCATGAACGCCGTGCCGAGCTGCGCCTGCTTCAACGCAATCTTGGCATGACGATCGAGGAGATCCTCGAGCGCCGTGAATCAGCCGATGCCAAGCTCGCATCCCTCGCATCGCCAGATGAACACCTCGATGATCTCGAGATCGCGGTCAAGGATGCGAGGAGAGAACTCGCGGCTCGGGGTGCAACGCTCACGAAGCGCCGCCGGGCGGCAGGTGGCGAACTGGCCGCGCGCGTCACCCGCGAACTCCACAGCCTGGCCATGAAAGACGCCACATTTAGCGTCGGTCTCGAGCCGCTTGAGAGCCCTGCGAGCCACGGCCTTGACGACGTCGCTTTCCTTCTTGCCCCGCACCGGGGATCCCCGCACTTGCCGCTTGCCACCTCGGCGTCGGGTGGTGAAATGTCGCGCATCATGCTCGCAATCGAGACCACTCTCAACGCCAATCCGCTGCCCGATCACACGTTCGTCTTCGACGAGGTCGACGCCGGAATTGGCGGAAAGACGGCACTTTCCGTGGGTGAGAGGCTCGCGCGGGTCGCCCAATCGAGTCAGGTCCTCACAGTGACCCACCTCGCCCAGGTGGCTGCGTATGCGCACGAGCACGTCGTCGTCGCGAAGAAGTCCGAGGGCAATACCACCTCCACCGATGTCATGGTGGTCGAGGGCGAGGACCGCGTGGCTGAACTGGCCCGAATGCTCTCTGGACACGAGGAATCCGTAGCGGCACGCACGCATGCGGCTGAACTAATTCGCTCGGCCGTTGTGCCATGATGAAGTAATGGTATTTAAGCGCCGACGCCGTGATTTAGAGATCGCTGCGGACGAGCTCGGAGGAGTCGCCCGTGTCGATTCGCGTACCAAGAATCTCGTCAAGAGGCTCAGGCCCGGCGAGGTCGCCGTCATCGATCACGAAGACGTCGATCGCGTGGCAGCGGAGAGCTTGGTGGAAATCCGCCCGGCGGCGGTTCTGAACGCGGCGAAGTCGACGTCGGGGCGCTATCCCAACCTCGGCCCGCAGATTCTTGTTGAGGCGGGTATTCCCGTGGTCGACAACCTTGGCTCGGGCATCATGGATATTCGCGATGGCCACACGCTGAAGATCACTCAAGACGGCGAGGTCTTCCGCGGCGAGACGCTCATCAGCCAAGGCACGTACCAAACGCCGGAGACCATCGCCGATGACCTCATTTCCGCCAAGGCGGGTATGACCGTCCAGCTCAAGGCCTTTGCGAACAACACGATGGAGTACCTCGAGAAGGAGCAGGAGCTCATCCTCGATGGCGCTGGTCTGCCCGAGGTGAGCACCGATTTCGAAGGGCGTCACGTGCTGATCGTCGTGCGCGGTCACCAGTACAAGGAGGACCTGCGCACGCTCGGCCCCTATATTCGCGAGTACCGGCCCCTCATGGTGGGAGTCGACGGCGGGGCTGACGCGATTATCGAGGCGGGTTACGAGGTCGACGTCGTGATCGGCGATATGGATTCGGTGTCGGACGAGACTCTCAAGTCCGGCGCCGAGGTGATCGTACACGCCTACCGCGACGGCAGCGCCCCAGGGCGAAAGCGCGTTGAGGATCTGGGCATCGAGCACAAGATCTTCCCTGCCACGGGAACCTCGGAAGATATCGCGATGCTCCTGGCGGATGGTCGCGGCGCGGAAATGATCGTGGCCGTGGGCACCCACTCGAATCTCATCGACTTCCTCGACAAGGGCCGGCGGGGCATGGCCTCGACCTTCCTGACGAGGCTGCAGGTTGGCTCAAAACTCGTGGACGCACGCGGCGTCTCGCGCCTATACCGATCCCGAATTTCTAACTGGCAAATCGCGTTCCTGCTCATCGCCGGAGTGCTCGGTGTCCTGGCCGCCGTGACAGCCACGGAAGCTGGCCAGATTACGTTCGACCTCGTGCGGGTGTGGTGGTCGGACTTCGTTTTGTGGCTGAAGAATTTGTTTTAAGGTGTCATCGTGGTTGATTTCAGGTATCACTTAGTCTCACTCATTTCCGTGTTCTTCGCGCTGGCGATCGGAATCATTCTGGGCGCCGGGCCGCTGCAGAACTCGATCGGCAACGTGCTCCAGAGCCAGGTATCGGATCTGCGTTCGACCAATGAGCAGCTCAAGGTGGATAACGCCGAGCTCGAGGAATCCATGTCGCTCCAAGAGCAGGCCTTCGACGACGTCGCACCAACGCTCATTGGCGACACGTTGACGGATCGCTCCGTGGCCATCGTGGTTCTTCCGGGTGTGCCCGACGACGACGTGGCGGCGGTACGCACGCGCCTCGAAGAATCCGGCGCGACGGTCAGCGGGCGCGTGGCGATCAACGAGACGTGGACCTTGGCCTCGCAAAACTCTTTCCGCACGACGTTCGCGGATCAGATTTCGGCCTATGTGCCAAGCGCGCAGGACGACGCGGAGACGAATCAGGTTCTGGCCCTCGCACTTAACAGCGTCGTTCGTGACGGCGTGACCACGCATGACACGCTTGCCGGGCTCATGACCGGCACAGATACGCCGATGATGGCTATCGAGGGCTTGACCGAGGCGTCCGACGCCGTCGTCGTGCTGACGCCGGACGTGGAGCCCGCAACCGGTGAGACGCCCGATCCAGACGCCGAAGTCCAGCAGCAATACACGACGACGACGTACACCGCCTTGGTGACCGAGCTCGGCACGCGCGGACCGACGGTCGCGGCTGGTGCCGCGGATTCCGAAGGCGATATCGTGCGCGCGCTGCGCGATGGGGCCACCGAAGTCTCGACCGTGGATTCCATCGACCTCACCGTTGGACGAATCAACGTCCCGATTGCGGTGGCAACCGAGCTCAATGACGGCCTTATTCACCTCGGCCTCGATGCCGGAGCGCAGCGAGTGCTCGGTGAGCGTACCGAAATGCTCGCCGTCATTCCTGGGCCTGTTGAGGGCCCCACGGATAGTCCCGAGGGCGACGTCGACGCGCCGGCTGAAGACCAACCGGCCGAGGAGGAGCCCGCCGAGGGGCAACCAGCCGACGAGCAACCCGCCGAGGACGCGCCAGCCGAGGAACAGCCGGCGGACGAGCCGGCGACCGACGAGGTTGACGGATAGTGAGCGGGCTAGCCGCCGCGGCCGGATCGTTCGCGGCCCAGCAAGCGTTACGTCATTTATCCCTGCCCTCGTGGGATCGAACGAACTTCGCGGGGCACACCACCTCGCTGTCCGGCGGGCTCGATGTTATGGCAGGGCTTCTCGCCGGTAGCACCGTCGCCGGGAGAGCGGGCATCGCTCAGGGCGCTGCGCCAGCCATCGCCGCTGTGCTGGCGGCTGCCGGAGGTTACGTCGACGATCACCTCGAACAGCGATTCCCGGCAACCGGTAAGGGCTTTAAAGGGCACCTGGGCGCTCTGCGCGAAGGACGGGTGTCCTCAGGCATCGTGAAGATTGCCGCGGCCGGTGCCGGTTCCCTCGCAGCGGCTGGGCTCCTCGCACGGTCTCGCGGCAAAGACGCTCTGGGCGGCGCCGGCGAAGCCGTGTTCGACGCGGCGATTATCGCGCTTACCGCCAATCTCATGAACCTGCTGGATCTGCGCCCCGGTCGTGCCAGAAAGGCCGCAATCGCGATCGCGGCGGTTCCTGCTGCCGCTGAATCGGCGTCGGCGCGCGCAGCCATCGGAGCAGCCTCGGCGGGTATCGCCGCCGACCTTGATGGGCGCACCATGCTCGGTGACCTCGGCGCGAACGCGCTGGGCGCGCATCTGGGCGTCACTCTGGCGTGTTGCCCACCGAAGGTGAAAGTAGGCATTCTTGCCGCCCTCGTGGCGCTCAACGCCGCATCGGAGAAGGTGTCGTTCTCGCACGTCATCGAGAACACGCCGGGTCTTCGAGAGTTGGATTTGCTGGGCCGGTCGCGATGAGGGCGTCGAGGGCGCTTGCGGGCGCTGCCGGGCTCGTGGCGGCATTGACGCTCGCCTCGCGCCTCATGGGTCTCGTGCGCAAGCTTGCCCAATCCTGGGCGCTCTCCGACGGGCCGGTGGCCACCGCCTACGACACGGCCAATACCGTGCCCAACGTGCTGTTCGAAGTGGCTGCTGGTGGCGCTCTGGCGGGCGCGATCATCCCACTACTTTCGCGCTACCTGGCAAGGGGCAAGACGCGCGAGGCCGACCAAACCGCCTCGGCGTTGCTCACATGGATCGGCGTCGTGGGCGTGCCCATTGCCGTCATCGTGGCGATTGCAGCCGGGCCAATCGTATCGCTCCTCTTGCCTGACTCGGATCCGACCATCGTGGCACTCGCTGCCACACTTCTTCGCATCTTTGCGATCCAAGTGCCGCTGTATGGCCTCTCGGTGGTCACGACCGGCGTTTTGCAAAGCCACGGCCACTTCGTTCTCCCTGCGCTCTCACCACTGCTGTCGTCCGTCGCAGTGACGGCCGCATTCCTCGGATACTCGGCCATGGCGGATCCCTTCGCCAATCCCGAAGCCGTGTCGTGGGGCGCCGTCGCACTCCTAGGCTGGGGAACGACGGCGGGGGTCGCGCTGTTTTCACTGCCGCAACTCATTCTTGCCAGCCGGTACGCCCGGCTGCGCCCCACGCTCACCTTCCCGCCCGGCGCGGGCCGCCATACTGTCAGGCTCGGGCTGGCCGGACTTGCCGCGCTCATCGCTCAGCAGATTGCCATCATCTCGATCATGGTGACGGCCAACGGCCTCGGCGACGTCGGCACGTACGCCGCCTTCAACTACGCCTACGCCATGTTCATGGTGCCCTACGCCGTGCTCGCCGTTCCGATCGCAACCGTGGTGTTCCCACAGATCTCGGCGGCCGTAGGGGACAGGCTCCAGACTCTGACCGCTCGGTCCACCCGTCTCGTCTTTGCGATGGGGATGGTCTCGGCAGCGCTCCTGTTCGTCCTCGCAGAGCCAGCAAAGATCGTGCTCGAAATGGGCCGCGACATCGCCGGGCTCGATACCGCGATGCGTGCGATGGCCCTCGGGCTCGTCGGATTCTCGCTGCTTTACCACGGCGCGCGGGTGCTGTACGCGCAAGACGCTCCCGGCAGGGTCGTGGCTTCCAACTCGCTCGCGTGGGGCGTCGTCGTCGTGGCTCTCGTCATCGCCTACGCGATGGGAGTGCAGGGGCGAACCGATACGCTCAGCGCAATCGGAATTGCCATGTCGGCGGGCCTGACGATCGGGGCGCTAGCCGTGCTCGTGATGATTCGCGGGGAGCTGGGGGAGCGCGCGACGCGCGGAATAGCGCGCCTCGGGGCGATTCTTGCACCCGCGCTCGCCGTTGCGGGAGCCGGGACGCTGTGGCTTGTGAACCGCGTCCTCGACGTCGGCCACGGCTCGCTACTCAGCGCGTTCGCCGCGGCTGCGCTCGGCGGGCTGATTCTCGTCGGTACGGCTGCGGCCTGCATCTACGGCGCCGACCGCCGAGCACTTTCGAGCCTGTCGACATCCGATAGGGTGGAGGAGTGATGAAGGAGATTCGCGATACCCCAGCACCCGACCACGTCCGCGTCCGCGAGAGGATCGAGCGCTTTCGCGGCCCGATCTTCACGATTTACGACGACGAGATTGAATTTGCGTCCGGAGACGTCGCCCGGCGCCAGTGGATGAATCACGACGACGCCGTAGCGATCGTCGCGCTCAGGCCCTCCGACCACGACGAGGAGGAGTGGGACGTCCTCCTCATTCGCCAGTATCGTCATTCACCCAAGCGCATCATGTGGGAAATCCCGGCAGGCTTGTGCGACGAGCAGGGCGAGGCAGAGGTACATACGGCCGCGCGCGAACTGCGCGAGGAAACAGACTATGGCGCCTCGCGCTGGATCAGGCTCGTCAATTTCGTGACCTCGCCCGGCGTGTCGAATGAAGATCTTGGCATCTACCTCGCGCTCGACATCGAGGAGGCCCCGCTCGGCGAATTCACCCGCGAGGCCGAAGAGGCCGAGATCGTCGTGGAATGGGTCGGCCTGCACCACGTGACCGATGCCGTGATGGCCGGGCACCTGACGAGCCCCACGCTCGTTGCCGGAATTTTGGCGGCGAACGTCGCCCTTGACCGCGGGCTTGATCTCTTCGACGAAATCCATCTGCCCATCTCCGAGCAGTAGCGCAAGTCTAAGAGCGTAGTAGCGCCAAGAACTCCGTGGGCGGTGCCCTGGTGAGCTGAACCTCAGCCACCGGACATCCTTCGCAAACCCGGGAAAAGCGCGGGTCAGCGCGGTGTCCGTGTGAGAAATTCGATGCTACACACCATGGTCATGACTTGCTTATTTGGAATAAAGCAACAAAGATGTTGCTTAATAGGAAAGCGAGGTGATGTGAGTGAACAGTGATCAGGGAACATACGAACAAATTCTCCGATTAATTGTCGAACGCGGGCCTATTACGGCCGGCGACCTCGCGAAAATCCTCGTGTTGACGCCAGCGGCAGTACGCCGTCACATCGGTGTTCTCGTCAAGGACGATTACATCGAGGAATACGATGGTCCGGCGAAGGGACCTGCACGCCGCGGACGCCCCTCGCGCCAGTACGTCGCTACCGCAGAAGGCCAAAGCCAGCTCGGTCAGGGCTACTCTGACCTTGCCTCCCACGCTCTCGGATTCGTCCGCGATTCGATGGGTGAAGAAGGGCTTGAACGATTCATTCACGCCCGTGCTCGCGCGCTGGAACAGCGCTACGGCCCGATGATCGACGCCGCTGGCACCACGTCAGCAGAGCGCGCGGCGGCTCTGACCGACGCGTTGAGCAAGGACGGCTACGTCGCGACCCTGCGCCGCGGCGGACCCAACGCCCTGTCGATCCAGATTTGCCAAGGCCACTGCCCAGTGCACGAAATTGCCGAAGAATACCCGCTGCTGTGCGAGGCCGAAACGGAAGCCTTCGCCCGCCTGTTGGGCGTTCCCATCCAGCGGCTGTCAACAATTGCGAGCGGCGGACACGTGTGTACCACGAACATTCCTCTTGGCATCCCTAGAAACTTGCGAGATCGTTCGCGCAAAACCGCACGCCCTTCGGAGCGTGCTTCTACAACACCGCCCTCGGGCGGCGTCTTGGAAGGAAACTGATGACCCAAATCGCACCGGGTAAAAGCGAAGGTTTGACCCAGGAAGAAACAAGTGCCTCAATTGGCAATTACCAATATGGGTGGCATGACGAGAACCCTGAGGCGGAAGCTGCCGAAAGGGGTCTGAGTGAGGACGTTGTGCGTAGGATTTCTGCGCTCAAGGAGGAACCAGAGTGGATGCTGGAAAAGCGTCTGAAGGCTCTCAAGCTCTTCGAACGCCGCCCACTCCCCACGTGGGGCGCTGATCTGTCGGATATTGATTTCGACAACATCAAGTACTTCGTCCGCTCGACCGAGCGCGTGGCTACCTCGTGGGACGATCTTCCTGAAGATATCAAGATCACCTACGATCGCCTCGGCATCCCCGAAGCTGAGCAGCAGCGTCTCGTGGCAGGCGTGGCGGCGCAGTACGAGTCGGAGGTCGTCTACCACCAGATCCGCGAGGACCTGGAGGAGCAGGGCGTGATCTTCCTTGATATGGATACCGGCCTCAAGGAGCACCCTGAGATCGTCAAGGAATACTTCGGAACGGCAATCCCGCTTGGTGACAACAAGTTCGCCTCGCTGAACTCGGCCGTGTGGTCGGGCGGTTCGTTCGTGTATGTCCCGCCGGGCGTCCACGTCGAGATCCCGCTCCAGGCCTACTTCCGCATCAACACGGAGAACATGGGCCAGTTCGAGCGCACGCTCATCATCGCGGACGAGGGTTCATCCGTCCACTACGTTGAGGGCTGTACCGCGCCGATCTACTCCTCGGACTCGCTGCACGCGGCGAACGTCGAGATCTTCGTCAAGAAGGACGCCAAGGTTCGCTACACGACGATCCAGAACTGGTCGAACAACGTCTACAACCTCGTCACCAAGCGTGCGATGGTTGAAGAAGGCGGCCTCATGGAGTGGATCGACGGCAACATCGGCTCGAAGGTCACCATGAAGTACCCGGCCGTCTACCTTCAGGGCGAGCACGCACGCGGCGAGACGCTCTCGATCGCGTTCGCCGGCGCTGGCCAGCACCAGGAGACCGGCTCGAAGATGGTCCACAACGCGCCAAACACCCACTCGAACATCGTGGCGAAGTCGGTTGCACGTGGCGGCGGGCGCTCTGCCTACCGCGGCCTTGTTCAGGTCAACGAGAACGCTCAGCAGGCCAAGTCGTCGGTGCTGTGTGATGCGCTGCTAGTGGACACGATCTCGCGTTCGGATACGTACCCGTACGTGGACGTCCGCGTGGGCGACGCCGAGATGGGCCACGAGGCTACCGTCTCGAAGGTCTCGGCAGATCAGCTGTTCTACTTGATGAGCCGTGGCATTGACGAAACCGAAGCCTACGCGATGATTGTGCGCGGCTTCGTTGAGCCAATCGCCCGCGAACTCCCCATGGAGTACGCCCTCGAACTCAATCGCCTCATTGGACTTCAGATGGAAGGATCCGTCGGTTAAACATGACGAATACTAAGACAACCGGCTCGTCCCTTGCGGACCGCGGCCGCTCCTTTGACTTGGGAGAACACCCGATTCCTCAGGGGACGGAAGAGATTTGGCGCTTCACACCCGTGGAGCGCATGGAAGATTTCTTTGTTGATAAGACGACCGGCGTTGCCCCGGACGTCACGGTGGACGGCGAGGCTCAGTTTGAAACTGTGTCTCGCGACGACGAGAGGCTTGGCCAGACCGTTGCTCCGGAAGACCGCGTTGCGGCTCTTGCCTGGAACTCGGTCGAGCAGGCCCACGTTCTGACGATCCCCAAAGAGGTGGAGCTCGATCGCGAGGTCACCGTGAACATCACGGGAGATGGCTCGACCGACGTCGCGTCAATGCACCTCCTGATCAAGGCGGAGCTGCATTCGAAGGCGACCGTGGTGCTCAACCACACCGGCTCGGCTCGCCTCGCACAGGGCGTTGAGGTTCAGGTCGGCGACGGCGCTAACCTCACGGTCGTGTCGATCCAGGATTGGGATGACGACGCCGTTCACGTCGCCTCGCACCGCATGCGCGTGGGCCGCGACGCTTCGCTGAAGCACATCGTCGTCTCCCTGGGTGGCGATCTGGTGCGCGTCACGTCGTCGTCGGACTTTTCCGGCGAAGGCGCCGATCTCAACATGCTCGGCGCGTACTACGTGGACGAGGGACAGCACATTGAGAACCGCCTGCTCATGGAGCACAACGTGCCCAAGTGTTCGTCGAATTCGACATACAAGGGCGCGCTGCAGGGCGACGACGCGCACTCCGTGTGGGTGGGCGACGTCGTGATCCGCAAGGAGGCCGAGGGTACGGATACCTACGAGGAGAACCGCAACCTCATCCTCACGGATGGATCGCGGGCCGACTCGGTGCCGAACCTCGAGATCGAGACGGGCGAGATTGAGGGTGCTGGCCACGCCTCGGCTACCGCATACTTCGACGAGAACCAGCTGTTCTACCTGCGTTCGCGCGGAATTCCGGAGGATCAGGCACGCCGCCTGGTCGTGCGCGGATTCTTCGCCGAGCTCATCAACCAGATCGGCGTTGACTCGGTGCAGAACAAGCTCATGGAATCGATCGAAGCAGAACTCGACATCGCACTGGAGTTGCAAAATGCCTGAGTACATCGCGTGCCACGCGAGTGATGTGGAGCCAGGGAGCGTCGAGGCCGTTGCCATCGACATCCCCGGAAAGCCACTGCCGCTCGCACTGGCCGTTATTCACGCGAATAGCGGCCGCTGGTTCGCCGTCGACGATCGTTGCTCCCACGGGCGCTTCAAGCTCTCGCAGGGCGACGTCGAGGACGAGACGATCGAATGCACGCGCCATGGCTCAAGCTTCGACCTCCATACCGGCGAGGCAATGAACCCTCCGGCGTCAGCGCCGGTCAAGACCTACCAGGTGCGTGTGGACGGCGACGACGTCTACATCACCGTTGAATAGTCGATAAGAATTCGCGCACCGCGCACTAACTGAAAGAAAAGATAACGTGTCTACTCTGGAAATCAAGAACCTCCACGTGTCCGTGGAAACTCAGGACGGCCCACTTCAGATCCTCAAGGGCGTCAACCTCACCATCCACCATGGCGAGATCCACGCCATCATGGGTCCGAACGGCTCGGGCAAGTCCACGCTCGCCTACGCGATCGCTGGTCACCCCGACTACGAGATCACCGATGGTGAGATCCTCCTCGACGGTGAAAACATCGAAGAGATGGATCCGGACGAGCGTGCACACGCCGGCCTCTTCCTCGCGATGCAGTACCCGGTTGAGGTCCCTGGCGTGACCGTCACCAACTTCCTGCGCTCAGCCAAGACCGCGATCGACGGCGAGGCTCCCAAGCTGCGCACGTGGATCAAGGACATCAACACGGCGATGGACAACTTCAAGGCGGACAAGGACTGGGCGAGCCGCGACCTCAACGTCGGATTCTCCGGCGGCGAGAAGAAGCGCCTCGAGATCCTTCAGATGGAGATGCTCAAGCCGAAGTTCGCCGTTCTCGACGAGACGGATTCGGGCCTCGACGTCGACGCGCTGCGCCTCGTCTCCGAGGGCGTTAACCGCGTTCACGAGGCCAACGGTAACGGCATCATGCTCATTACCCACTACACGCGTATTCTGCGCTACATCAAGCCCGATCACGTGCACGTCTTCGTTGACGGCCGCGTTGCCGAGTCCGGCGGCCCGGAGCTTGCTGACGAGCTCGAAGCCAACGGCTACGAGCGCTTTGAGGCAGCGATCGCTTAAATGAGCACACCAGCTCCTCGCGAGGATTTCCCCGCCCTGCACAGAACCGTGCCGGGCGGGGAGACCCTCGTCTACTTAGATTCTGGCGCGACCTCGCAAAAGCCCCAGGTTGTGATGGACGCGGTTACTCACCAAGAAATGCACTCCAACGGTGCAGTCAAGCGCGGCTCGCACACTCTGGCCGCCGAGTCCACGATCGCCTACGAGAAGGCGCGCGAATCGGTTGCGCGCCTCGTGGGTGCGGACCCCGAGGAGATCGTGTGGACGAAGAATTCGACGGAGGCGCTCAACCTCATCGCCTACGTCATCGACGACATCTCGCGTGGTCGCGGCGAGGCCGTCGTGCGCGGCGGACGCAAGAAGAAGGAACGCCTGAGCGCGATCCAAGAGCGGCTGACGCTTCGCGAGGGCGATAACGTCGTCATCACCGCGGCAGAGCACCACGCTAACCTCATCCCGTGGCAGGAGCTGTGCATCCGGACGGGCGCCGAGTTGCGCTGGTTTGATCTGACCGAGGACGGCCGGATCGACGTCGCTGACGGCGTGATCGATGAGAATACGAAGGTCGTCGCGTTTACGCACGTGTCCAATGTGACGGGTGCGGTATCGCCGGTCGACGAGATCGTCGCGCGAGCGCAGGCCGTTGGCGCAGTGACGGTACTTGACGCGTGCCAGTCCGTGCCGCACATCCCGGTCGATCTCCACGCGCTCGACGTCGACTTCGCCGCGTTCTCCGGGCACAAGATGCTCGGCCCGACCGGAATTGGCGCCCTGTACGGCCGCACCGAGTTGCTCGAGGCCATGCCGCCGTTCTTGTTCGGCGGTTCGATGGTTGAGATCGTCCGCATGGATAAGACCACGTACGCCAATCCGCCCGCTCGTTTCGAGGCCGGTACCCAGCCGGTCGCACAGGTAGTGGGAATGGGCGTTGCGGCCGAATACCTCATGAACATCGGCATGGACGCGGTTGAGCGCCATGAATACGAGCTGACGAAGCGCGCGCTTGAGGGCATCACTCAGATCCCGGGCGTGCGAGTACTAGGCCCGACCAGTCCGGACCAACGCCTCGGCGTCGTCGCCTTCGACGTCGAGGGCGTTCACCCGCACGACGTCGGTCAGGTGCTGGATGCGCAAGGCTTTGCCATCCGCGTCGGACACCACTGCGCTCAGCCGATTCACCAGCACTTCGGCGTGCACGCATCGAGCCGCGCGTCGTTCGCCCCGTATAATACGGCGGAAGAAGTCGACCGTTTCCTCGAGGCGCTGGCACGTGTACGCTCGTATTTCGGCCTTGAGGACGAGGAGCTACGTTGAACGAACTTGAACAGATGTACCAAGAGATCATTCTCGACGCGGCGCGCGAGCGTTACGGCGAGGGCGAGCTCGATGATCCGGACGGCGAATCATTCCAAGTGAACCCGACGTGCGGCGACCAGGTGACCTATCAGGTCAACGTGCGTGACGGGCAGATCGCCGAGATCGCGTGGGCGGGGCACGGATGCTCCATCTCGCAGGCGTCGATCTCGATGATGAGCGAACTCGTGGAACACAAGTCGCTTGAGGACTTCGACAAGCTCTACGAGACATTCCGCCACATGATGGATACGCGCGGCAGTGAGATCTCGGACGAAGACGCCGACCTGCTCGAGGACGCGTCATCGCTCCAGGGAGTGTCAAAGTTCCCGATGCGCATCAAGTGCGCGTTGCTCGGCTGGATGGCCCTTCGCGACGCCACGAATCAGGCTACCGAATAAGGACAGGAGATCAATGTGACTGAGAATTCAACAGTTACCCCACCGACCGATGAGGACCTCGTTGAGGCGCTCAAGGATGTGATCGATCCGGAGCTGGGGATCAACATCGTTGATCTCGGCCTCCTGTACGGCATCACACTCGACGGTAACTCGGCGATTGCGGATATGACTTTGACGTCGGCGGCCTGCCCGCTGACGGACGTCATCGAGGAGCAGGCGCACCAGGCGGTGGCCGGCCTCGTGGACGACTTCCGCATCAACTGGGTGTGGCTTCCGCCGTGGGGTCCCGAGCGCATTACCGACGACGGCCGTGAGCAGTTGCGCGCACTAGGATTCAACGTATGAGGGCGCGCATCATTGGAGTGCTTCTTGCACTGTCAGCCATGTTTGGTCTTGCGGCATGTTCCGACGACGCCGACAGCGGCGGCGCCGTATCCGAGAGCGCGATCATCATCGATGTGCGCGATCAGAGCGAGTGGGACGCGGGGCATCTCGATGGCGCCGAACTCGTGCCGTGGAACACGGGGGAGTTCGCCTCGCAGGTCACCACGATGGATCCGGACGCCGAGTACCTGATCTACTGCCGATCGGGAAATCGTGCAGGTCAGGCTCAGGCTCTCATGGAGGACAACGGGTTCACGAACGTGACGAACCTTGGTTCACTCGAGGAAGCGGCTGACGAGACCGGCATCGAAATCGTCAAGTAATTTCAACACGAAGGTGGCGGGACGCGAGCGTCCCGCCAGAGA